>NZ_JXSP01000124.1:0-31548 GCF_000946635.1 Micrococcus sp. MS-ASIII-49 | reverse complement strand
CCCTTCGTCGTTCCGGGGCGTGCGGTCGGCCTCGTGCTCGGAGCACGGACGCCGACCGTCGGACGGGATCAGAGCCGCGGGCCGTCCACCCGCCAGTAGCCGCTGAACATGATCGCGCGCTTCGGTGCGATGCCGCGGCGGACGATCACCCGCCGCGCCGCCGTCGCGAGCGACTGCTCGCCGCACGCCCACACGTGGTCGCGGGGCGCGGCGGGGAGGTCCTCGAGGTGCGGCGTGAGCAGGGCGCCCGGCACGGCGTCTCCGCGGTGCAGGACCGTGAGCGTGGCGCCCTCCGGGACCTCGAGGGCGGGGACGTGGTCACGGCCGGGCACCTCCAGGACGACGTCCATCCGGCCCCCGCGCGGCGTGCGACGCTGCGCGGCGAGGGCGGCGGCGATGCTCGGGACTGCGGTCTCGTCCCCCACCACGAGGTGCGACTCCCCCGCCGCCGGCAGACGATAGGCGCCCGTCCCGGTGCGGAAGCCGGCGACGTCGCCCGGACGTGCGGTGCGCGCCCACGTGCCGGCGGGGCCCGCATGGTCGTGCACGACGACGTCGACGTCGATCTCACCGACGGAGGGCCGGTGCTCGGCGACCGTGTACCACCGCAGATCCGGCCGCACGTCCTCGGGGATCCGCCCGACCGCTCGCCGCGCATTGAGCGCCGCGGGATCGGGCATCACGAGCGCCCGCCCCGGGGGCGGGGTGAGCAGCCCGAAGTACTCGTCGCAGCCCTGCGGGGTGAACGTGCGGAACTCCTCCGCGGCGAACGTGAGACGACGCAGCCGGGGGGCGAGCAGCCACGTGGCGCGGACCGTCATGGTCCACTGCGGATACTCGTCGCGGTCAACGGGCATCGCCTGGCCGAGGGCCGCGAGCCCGCGGTAGGCCTTCATCTGCAGGGCCTCGACACGCGAGGGACGGGCGGCAGGCGGGGGGAGGACGGAGGAGCTCGTCATCCGGTCATCATAGGTGAGCCTCACCTTTGCTGGAGTCCTCCCTTTGAATACGTCACGTCATTGTTGCGTATTTGCTTTCTTAGGTAAGGCTTCCCTACTGTGCGGGACGTCCGTGGCGCACGCCGCCCGGAGCCGACGACCCCCTCACGGAAGGCCCTCCCATGCTCCCTCGCCTGTTCGGACTCGGCGATCCAGCCGCCTACCTCGACGCCACCGGCAGGGCGGCCCGGGTGGCCGTCGACACCGCCTACGACCGCGCGGGGGTCCACCCGGACACCCCGTCGACGCACCTGGCCGACGCCGTCGGCGCCGTCGACTTCTCGCAGCCGACGGGCAGCCTCGACGACGCCCTCGCCGAGGTCGCGGAGCTCTACGCCCACCAGACCACCGCCTACCACCACCCGCGCTATGCCGCTCACCTCAACTGCCCGGTCCTGCTCTCCAGCACCGCAGCGGACACCGTGCTCGGGGCGCTCAACACGGCGGTCGAGTCCTGGGACCAGGCCCGCTCCGCGGCGCTCATGGAGCAGCGGCTCCTGGCCGAGGTCGGACGCTGGTGCGGGTTCGCCGCGGGCGACGGCGTCTTCACCTCCGGAGGGTCGGCCTCCAACCTGCAGGCCATGACGCTGGCCCGCGGCCGCGCCGTGCAGCGCCTCACCGGCCACGCCGGGCTCGCCGACCTGCCCGCCGAGGTGCTCGGCTCGCTGCGCGTCTTCGTCAGCGCCGCCACGCACTACAGCATCGCCAAGGCAGCCGGCCTGCTCGGGCTGGGTCGCCACGCCGTGGTCGTCGTCCCCACCGACGCCGCCGGGCGTCTGGACCCCGGGGCCCTGGCCGAGGCGGTCGAACGTGAGGTGGCCGCCGGTGCCGTGCCGATGGTCGTCGTCGCGACGCTGGGGACCACCGACCGCGGCGCCATCGACCCGCTGCCGGCCATCGCCGACGTCGCCGAACGCCACGGGATGTGGGTCCATGCGGACGCGGCCGTGGGCGGGATCCTCGCCGCGAGCGCGGCGACGCGCCACGAGCTGCCGGGGCTGCACCGTGCGGACTCGGTGACGATGGACTTCCACAAGACGTTCTACGTGGGGCTGGCCTGCAGCGCGCTGGTGGTGCGGGACGCCGAGAGCCTGCGCCATGTGACGGTGCATGCGGACTACCTGAACCCGGAGGACAGCGTCCATCCGAACCTGGCGGATCGGTCCTTGCAGACGAGCCGCCGGTTCGACTCGCTCAAGCTGTGGCTGACGCTGCGTGAGCATGGGGCCGAGGCGGTGGTGTCCCTGTTCGCGGGGGCGCGCGAACGCACGCGGCAGGCGTGCGGGATCCTGCGGGCCCGGCCGACGTTCGCGGTGCTGGAGGATCCGACGCTGGTGACAGTGCTGTTCCGGGTGCGGGCCGAGGGACTGTCGGAGGAGGAGTGCACGGCGGTGCAGGCGGCGACGCACCGGGAGCTCGTGGCCGGCGGGCGCGCGCTGATCGCGACGACGGTGGTGGACGGGGTGCCCCATCTGAAGTTCACGATCCTGAACCCCGCGGTCACCTCGGGCGAGCTGGAGGAGCTGGTCGACGTCGTGGAGGAGGCGGCGCTGCGGCACGTCGACGCGGTGCGGGCGAGCCGTCATCGGTGGCGCGGGGTGGCGCGGACCCGTCCGCATGGCCCGTCGGTCGCCGTGTCCTGCACGCTCCCCGCTTCGGCGGGGCCACGTCCGTCCGCGGCGCGCGTGGACGAGCACGGAGAGCAGGTGTGCGCATGAGCCCGGCGTCCACGTCCCCCCGCCGCGTGCTCGCGATCGGGCTGGGCCCGTTCAACCTGAGCCTGGCCGCGCTGGCCCACCCGCTGCCCGACGTCGAGGTGGAGGTGGTGGAGAGCCGCGACGCGTTCGTGTGGCACCCGGGCATGATGCTGCCGGGCGCGCAGATCCAGGTGCCGTTCCTCGCGGACCTGGTGACGTTCGCGGACCCGACCTCCCCGTACTCGTTCCTGGCGTATCTCAAAGCGATGGGCCGGCTGCACCGCTTCTACATCCGGGGTTCCTGGTACCCGCTGCGGCGGGAGTTCTCGGACTACTGCGCGTGGGTGGCAGCCCAGCTGCCCGGCATCGCCTACGCGACCACGGTGACGGCGGTGCGGTGGGACGATCAGGCGGACGAGTTCGTGGTGGAGGCGGCCTCCGCGGCCGGGACCAGCACGCACCGGGCCGACCACGTGGTGGTGGGCACGGGCACGGTGCCGTCCCTGCCCGCGCCGCTCGCGCGCGTCGCGGAGGAGTCGGCCCGGGTCGGCGCGTCCCCCGTGGTGCACACGGGTGAGTACATGGGCCGTCGCGAGGACATCGCCGGGGCCGGGTCGGTCCTGGTGGTGGGCAGCGGCCAGTCGGCGGCGGAGTGCGCCCTGGACCTGCTGAACGCGGGCCACCCGGACCTCACGTGGGTCACGCGCTCACCCCGGTTCTTCGGCATGGAGGTCGGCCAGCTCACGCTCGAGCTGACCTCGCTGGACTATGAGCGGCACTTCGCCACTCTGCCCCGGGCGCGGCGGGATGAGATCAACGCATCCCACCGGTCCCTGTACAAGGGGATCAGCGAGTACACGATCGAGGACGTCTACCACGCGCTGTACGAGCGCCAGGTGGGTCCGCTGGACCCGGCCCGGCTGTGGCCGGGCACGTCGGTGACGGACGCCCGCCTGGTCGCGGGCCCGGGTGCGCCCCGGGTGGAGGTCACCCTGCGCGACGAGGAGACCGGGGTGACCGGGGGGCGCGTGGTGGACCGTGTCGTCGCGGGCACGGGCTACCGCCACCCGGACCATCCGTTCCTGGAGCCGGTGCGGCACCTGCTGCGCGCGGAGGACGGTCGGACGACGGCGAACGCGGACCACGCGATCGACGTGAGCGGCCGCCGGATCTTCGTGCACAACACCGCCGAACAGCCCCTGGGTCTCACCGGCCCGGACCTGGGCATGGCGGCGGAGCACAGCGGCCGCATCCTCAGCACGATCGCCGGCCGCCAGGTCTACGCGCAGGCCGAGTCGATCGCGTTCCAGGACTTCGGTGCCGTCGCGGCGGGCGTCCGGTGAGCGCCGTGACGCCGCCGCAGACCACCGTGGACGGTGCGGCCGCGAGCGCGGCCCGTCGTGTGGAGCTCCGTCCCGTGGGCGCGCAGGACCATCCGCTGCTGCACCGGTGGGTGACGTCCCCGCACGCCGTGTACTGGGAGATGACGGAGGCGGGTCTGGCCGACGTCGTGGCCGAGTACGAGGCGATCGCCGCGCACCCGCACCACCACGCGCACGTGGGGCTCGTGGACGGGACCGCGACCTTCCTGGTGGAGGTCTACGACCCGGCCCACTCGGAGCTGGCCGGACGGTATGCGGGCGCGCCCGGCGACGTCGGCCTGCACGTGCTCGTCGCCCCGACGGACACCCCGGTGCCCGGGACCACGGACCTGGTGATGGCCGCGGTGGTGCGCTGGTGCCTGGCCCAGCCGGGGGCGCGGCGCGTCGTCGTCGAGCCGGACGAGCGCAACGCCGCCATCCGGGCGAAGAACCTGGCCGCCGGGTTCACGGAGCTCGGTCCCGTGGCGCTGGGATCCAAGACGGCGATGCTCTCGATCGCCACGCCCGAGTCCTTCACTGCCAGCCGGATCGGCGTCCTCGCCGCCGGGCTGGACCTCACCCTCCCCGAGCCCCCGCTCCTCCTCACCCCCGACAGGCAGGTGTCCGCATGACCCCCGTCCCCCCGTCCTCCCCGTCCCGCCTGGACGCGCTGACGGCGCCGACCGCCCGGCACGCCCACCGGCTGCTCGTCGCCAAGGCGATCCGCGAGTTCACCCATGAGCGGCTCCTGACGCCGGTGCGCGGCGAGCGGGTCGACGACGCCGGCCGCCACGCCTACACGCTCACCCTGGGCGGGGTGCGGTGGACGTTCACCGCGCGTGCCCTCCCGCTCGAGCACCTCGGCGTGGATCCGGACTCGGTGTGCCGTGCCGGGGATCCGGACGCGGTGGCCGTCGACCGCTTCGTCCTCGACGCGGCCGAGGTGCTCGGGCTGGCCGGCGAGGCGCTGGACGTCTATCTCGAGGAGCTCGCCTCCACCTTCGCCGCCCGGTGCCACACCCTGGCCGGCGAGCGCCCGTCCGCCGCCGACCTGGTGGACGCGGACTACACGGCGGTGGAGGCCGCCATGAGCGAGGGACACCCGGGCTTCGTGGCCACCAACGGCCGCATCGGCTGGGGGGCCACGGAGTACGCGATGTTCGCCCCCGAGGGCGGGCGGGCGCTGCACCCGGTGTGGCTCGCGTTCCCCTCCGAGCTCGGGGGACGGTGGACCTGGCCCAAGACCGCGAGCGCGGGCGCCGCCGTGCCGGCGCCGCCCCCGCCGATCACCGAGGCGGTGGCGGGCCTGTGGGCGGAGCGGGCGGCGGCGCTCGACGTCGATCCGGAGGCGTACACGCTGATCCCGGTGCACCCGTGGCAGTGGGAGCACCGGATCCAGGTGGCGTTCGCCCCCGACCTCGCCGCGGGGCGGCTGGTGCACGTGGGCGAAGACCCGGACGCGTTCACGGCCATGCAGGCGGTGCGCACCCTGTTCAACGCGAGCGACCCGCACGCCCCGCAGCTGAAGACGGCGTTGTCCGTGCAGAACATGGGGTTCGTGCGCGGCCTCTCCCCCGCGTACATGTCCGTCACCCCGGCGATCAACGCGGTGGTGGCCGACCTCGTGGACTCCGACCCCCTGCTCGCGAGGTGGGGCTTCGGGGTGCTGCGGGAGTACGCCTCGGCCGGGTACACCGGGGACGCCTTCCATGCCGTGGGCTCGAAGGGTCCTCACACGAAGATGCTCGCCGCCCTGTGGCGGGAGAGTCCGCTGCCGCGCCTGGCGGAGGGCGAGCGGGTCATGACCATGGCGGCGCTGCTGCACCGGGACGGCGGGGGCCGCTCCGTGGCGGGGGCGCTCGTGGAGCGCTCGGGGCTGACGGCGGCGCAGTGGCTGCACGGGGTGGTGACGGCCTACGTGACCCCGCTGGTGCATCTGGCCGCCGCCTACTCGACCGTGTTCATGCCCCACGGGGAGAACATCGTGCTCCGCCTGCGGGAGGGACGGGTCACCGGCGCCTTCCTCAAGGACATCGGGGAGGAGGTGGTGGTCGGCGCGGACGGCGTCCCGCTCACGGAGCAGACCCGGCGCATCCGCATCGACCTCACCGACGAGGACCTCTCCCTCTCCTTCTTCACGGACATGCTGGACGGCGTGCTGCGCCATCTGGCCGACGTGATGGACGCGGACGCCCTGCTGCCGGCGGAGGAGTTCTACGCCGTGGTGGGGCGGGTCCTCGCCGAGTACACGGCCCTGGGGCTCGCGGATGTGGAGCGCCTCGGCCTGGACGCGGAGGACTTCGCGCACTCGTGCCTGAACCGGTTGCAGCTGCGGAACGCCACGCAGATGGTGGACCTGACGGACCCGTCGGGCTCGCTGCTCTACGCCGGTCGCCTGGCCAACCCGGTGGCCGCGCCGCTGCGCCGCGCGCTGGCGGAGCTCCGGCAGGACGCCGCGGCATGAGCGCGGACGCGTGGACCGGGACGGCGACGGGTGACGTGGCGGGCCGTTGCCACCGGGACGCGCACGGCGTGCCGACGCTCGTGGCCGCGTCCCTGCCCGAGCTGGCCTACCTCCAGGGGTGGCACGTGGCGACGGAGCGGGCCTGGCAGGTCGACTGCGAGCACCGCCGGGTCACCGGCATGAGCGCCGAGGTGTTCGGCCCGCCGGCGGTGGCGAACGACGTCGCCGCCCGGCAGATGGACCTGGACGGTGCGGCCCGCCAGGCGTTCGACGCCCTCGACGACGCGGAGGACCGGGCCTGGTTCACCCGGTTCGCCGACGGCGTGAACGCGGGGCTGGACGCCGGGGCCCGGCGCGCGCCCGAGTTCGCCGCCCACGGGGTGAAGCCGCTGCCGTTCGACCCGCACACGGCGCTCGCCCTGCACCTGGGCTACAACGTCTGGCTGACCAACGCGCCGGCCGCCCTGTTCCGCACCCTGCTGGCCGAGCGCTTCCCCGCGCTCGCCGCGGCGCTGATCTCGCCGCGCCCCGACGCGGACGGCTCGAACGCCTGGGCGGTGCGCGTCGGCGCCGAGGGCGCTCCGCTCGTGGCCGCCGACCCGCACCGGCTGCTCGAGCTGCCCGGCGTCTACCAGCAGGTGCGCCTCGTGGTGGAGGCCGAGCGTCCCCGGGACCGCGTCGACGTCGTCGGCCTGGCCTTCCCCGGTGTGCCGGGCGTCCCGCATGTGGGGCAGTCCGAGCACGTCGCGTGGGTGACGACCTCGGCGATGGTGTCCTCGCTCGAGATGGTCCTCGAGGACGCCCCCGAGGGGCCGGAGGTCCTCGACGCCCGGACCGAGCGGGTGCACGTGCGCGGCGGCGACCCCGTGGACGTGCGGGTGGCCCACACCCCGCGCGGGCGGCTCGTGGACGTGCCCGGCGCCGGCCCGGTGAGCATGCGGTTCCCCGCCTGGGACCGCGCCGACACCGGCCTGCCGAGCGCGCGCCGGCTGCTCACGGCCGCGAGCGCCGCGGAGGCCTGCGCGGTGCTGGACGGGCACGTCGAGCCGGTCAATCGCGTGATCGTCGCGGACCGGCGGACGGTGCTCACCCGGCACGCCGGGGCCGTGCGGCGCCGGGATCGACGCTCGGCCTGGGGTGCGGCGCGGGCCTCCGCGCTGGGCCGGGGCTCCGCCGACGGGTCCCTCGATCAGCGCTGGGTGCGCTGGCCCGCGCCGGCCGCGGCGGACGACGTCGTGGTGGCGGCCAACGAGCCCCACCCGGACACCGCCTGCCTCACCGTGGACGCGTGCGCGCCGTGGCGGTCCCGCCGCATCCGGGAGGCCCTCGAGGCGCTGGCACCGCAGGAGCGGACCGTGGACGCGATGGCCGCCCTGCAGACGGACACCCGGACCCCGGGCGCGCCGCGGGCCTGGCTCGCCGACGCCGTCGACGCGCTCGTCGCGGACGACGTGCTGGCCGCGGAGTCCGTCCCGGCGTGGGCCGGCGACGCCGCCGCCGGATCGGCCGCGGCCCGCTGGTGGCTCCTCGTGGAGCACGAGGTGGCCGCCGCCCTGATCGCGCACCTGCCGCCCGCCTCGCGGGCCCTGCTCGGCGGCCCGTGGGCACCGTGGGGCGACGCCGCCGCATGGGTCGGCGCGGCGCTCGCCGAGCGCGGGCCGGAGCCGCTGCGCGCGGCCCTGGGGGTCGCAGCGTCGACGAGGGACCTCGTGCGGGCCGCCGTCGCCGCCGTCGGCGACGCCGCTGAGCCGCCGGGCCCCGACGACACGGCTCGGACGTGGGGTGCGGCGCATGCCCTGACCCCGTTCCTGTTCACGCACGAGCATCCCGGCGGGCCGGATGTGCCGGGGCTCGCCGACGTGCTCGACACGATCGGGTCCGTCCGGGTGGGCGGCACCGCGGACGCGGTCTGCGCCACCTCGCACGCCCCCGGCCTGGCCGTCGGCACCCACCGCGGGCCAGTGGCCCGGGTCGTGTTCGACCTCGGCGACCGCACCCGCAGCCGGTGGGTCGTCCCGTTCGGCGCCTCCGGTCTCGGAGGCGGGCACGTGACGGATCAGCTGGACGCGTGGGCCGCCGGCCGCCTGCTGCCCGTGCCGTCCGGTCCCGTCCCCCCGTCCGCCGGCAGCGGCGTCGCACCCGCCCGCTCCGTCCCCGGCGGGGCCCCTCCGGGACGCATCGTGGCCGAGGTCGGCGTCGGGGCGTTGGGCCTGACCATGACGCGCGTCCGCCCGGCCCTGGACGCCCCGCTGATCCACGCACTCGTCACGGAGCCGCGGGCGGAGTTCTACGGGATGCGCGGGCACAGCGTGCAGGACGTCGAGGAGGTCTACGACTTCCTCGAGTTCCAGCCCACCCACGCGAACCACCTCGTGTGGCACGGCGGGACCCTCGTGGCCCTCGTGCAGACCTACGACCCTCGCGCGGAGGAGGTCGGCGGCGCCTACGAGGTGCGGGACGGGGACCTCGGATTCCATTTCATCACCGCCCCCGGCGGCCTGCAGGGGCGCGCCCGCGCCACGGCCTACCGGAGCATTGTGGACTGGTTGGGCGCACGCCCCGGCACGCGTCGGCTCGTGATCGAGCCGGACGTCCGCAACACGCGGGCCGTGAAGACCGCCCGGGCTCTGGGCTTCACGGTGGACCGGGAGGTCGAGCTGCCGGGCAAGCGGGCGGCGCTGTGCTTCCGCGCCGTGCACTGACCCTGCCCCGCACACGGCGACGGCGCGCACCCGCCTCGGTGCGCGCCGTCGTCGTGCCGGTCAGGGGCGGTGGCTCACTTGTGCTCGGCCACGCCCGTCTGGCCCTCCCGGACCAGGGCGGTCATGCGGGAGACCGTGCGGAAGTACTTCTTCATGTAGCCGCCGTGCATCATCTCCTGCGTGAACAGGGCGTCGAAGGGCACACCGGAGGCGAGGACGGGCACGTCCTTGTCGTACAGGCGATCCGCGAACACCACGAAGCGCAGGGCCGTGGCCTGCTCCGTGATGGTGTGCACGTCGTGGAGGGCGAGCACGTCCACGTCCTTGACGAGCTCGCGGTAGCGGGAGGGATGCACGCGGGAGAGCATCGCGGTGAGGTCCGCGAAGTCGTCCACGGCGAGCACACCCGCGTCGGGGAAGTTCTCCTGGGCGGTGGCCTCGACGGCGGCGTCGTCCAGCGGCGACGGGGCGGCGGAGAGGCCGCGGTGGCGGTAGTCCTCGCCGTCCACGCGGATGACCTCGAACTGGTCGGCCAGGACCTGGATCTCGCGCTTGAAGTCCTGCGCCGCGAAGCGCCCCTCGCCGAGCGAGCCCGGCAGGGTGTTGGAGGTCGCCACCAGGCGCACGCCGGCGTCGGCCAGCTCGCGCATGAGGCGGGACATCAGCACGGTGTCCCCCGGGTCGTCGAGCTCGAACTCGTCGATGCACACGAGGGTGTACTCCTTGAGCTCGTCCACCGCCTTGCGGAAGGACAGGGCGCCCACGAGGTTGGTGTACTCCACGAACGTGCCGAACGCCTTGGGCCCGGGGGCCGCGTGCCACGTCGAGGCCAGCAGGTGGGTCTTGCCGACGCCGAAACCGCCGTCGAGGTAGATGCCGGCCGGCCCTGCCGCCCGCTTCTTCCCGCCGAACAGGCCGCCGAGGAACCCGCCGCCCGAACCGCCCCGGCCGAGGTCTGCCGCGAACCGGCGCAGCCGCTCCACGGCCTGTGCCTGCGAGGGGTGCGCGGGGTCCGGGATGTAGGTGTCGAAGGACACCGTGCCGAAGCGGTACGACGGGTGGAAGCCGGACAACAGCTGGTCCGGGGTGACCTGCGGCGAACGGTCGGCGAGGTGGACGATCTGAGCCACGGGACACTCCCAGGGTCGACGACGGGGATTCCGGGCCATGCTATCGGGCCGCGGACCCGACCCATGTGACCTCGCGTGTCCCGGACTGAGGGGCCCCTACCCTCTTACGTGACACCGACGTGCCGTAATCTGGCGCGCAGGGCACGGACACGGAACCCGCCGTCGTCGTGCCGCCCGCCCCGGGCCCGTGCGGGCCCGCCCCGACGCGAAGGAAGGCAGTGCCATGACCGATACCGCCGCGAAGTTCTCCGAGTACGCCCACCCCGAGAAGCTGGTGTCCACGCAGTGGGTCGCCGACCATGTCGGCGACGAGGACGTCGTGGTCCTCGAGTCCAACGAGGACGCTCTCCTCTACTCCACCGGCCACATCCCCGGCGCCCAACGCGTCGACTGGCACACCGAGCTCAACGACCCCGTCACCCGCGACTTCGTCGGCCCCGAGGCCTTCGCCGAGTTCGCCGCCTCCAAGGGGATCTCCCGGGACACCACCGTGGTGTTCTACGGCGACAAGTCCAACTGGTGGGCCGCCTACGCCCTGTGGGTGTTCACCCTCTACGGCCATGAGGACCTGCGCCTGATGGACGGCGGCCGTGACAAGTGGATCGCGGAGGGACGCGAGACCACCCGCGAGGTCCCGACCGTGGCCCGCGCCGAGTACCCGGTGATCGAGCGCGACGACCACACAGATCGTGCCGCCCGCGAGGACGTCCTGCAGGCCATCGGGACCACCCCGCTGATCGACGTCCGCTCCCGTCCCGAGTACACGGGCGAGACCACGCACATGGCCGGCTACCCGCAGGAGGGCACCCTGCGCGGCGGCCACATCCCCACGGCGGCGTCCGTGCCGTGGGCGTCCGCGGCCAACGAGGACGGCACCTTCAAGTCCCGCGCCGAGCTGGAGCAGGTCTATCGCGCCGGCGCCGGGCTGCAGGAGGGCGACGACGTGATCGCCTACTGCCGCATCGGCGAGCGGTCCTCCCACACCTGGTTCGTGCTCAAGTACCTGCTCGGCCACGAGGACGTCCGCAACTACGACGGCTCCTGGACCGAGTGGGGCAACGCCGTGCGCCTGCCGATCGCCGTCGGCGAAGAGCCGGGCGAGGCCCCCGCGCGCTGAGCCCCCGGCACGGCGTGGATCACTAGACTGGGACACCATGACCGAGAACCACGCCGTGCCCGCCGCCCTGGCCGAGATCATCGACGACTTCGCCGGGGTGCCCGATCCCGAGAAGCTCGAGCTGCTGCTGGAATTCTCGGACGAGCTGCCGGCGCTGCCGGAGCGCTACGACGGCCACGAGGCCGAGATGGAGCAGGTCGTGGAGTGTCAGACCCCGCTGTTCCTGGCCGTGGAGCTCGAGGGTGAGCCCGGTCCGCAGGCCCCGGTCCGCCTCTTCATCACCGCTCCCCCGGAGGCGCCCACCACGCGCGGTTTCGCCTCCGTGCTCACCCAGGGCCTGGACGGGCTGAGCGCCCTCGAGGTCCTGGACGTGCCCGAGGACATCCCCACCCGCCTCGGTCTGGCCAAGGCCCTCACCCCCCTGCGCCTGCGCGGAATGTCCGCCATGCTCGGCCGCATCAAGCGCAACGTGCGCGAGCAGGCCGGGATCGCCTGAGTCCGCCGTGGGCCAGCGCAAGAAGGATCGCAGCGCCCGGCACGGGGCGGCCACACCGGCCGTCGCCGCCCTCGAGGCCGCCGGGGTCCCGTACCGGCTGCACACCTTCGACGTGGCCCTCGACGCCGGCGGCGAGCGGTTCGGCGTCCAGGTCGCCCGGGCGCTCAGCGTGCCCGCCGACCGACTGTTCAAGACGCTGATGGTGGCGGACCCCGACGGCGCGCTCGCCGCGTGCGTGGTGCCCGTGTCCGGTCAGCTGGACCTGCGGGCCGCCGCCGCGGTGCTGGGCGTCAAGCGACTCGCCCTGGCCGATCTGGCCGTCGTCGAACGCCGGACCGGCTACGTGCGGGGCGGCGTCTCTCCCCTGGGCCAGCGCCGGCCCCACCCCGTCGTCCTGGACTCCTCCGCCCTCGACGCGGAGCTCATGTACGTCTCCGGCGGGCAACGCGGCCTGGATGTGGAGATCGCGCCCGCCGACCTCGTGCAGGTGACGGGCGCCGTCGTCGCGGAGATCGCGGCGGACTGACGGGCGGGTCCTGCGGCCGGGCCGGTCAGACGTCGTCGCGCGCCTGGCGGCGCACCACAGCCATGCGCTGGCCGACGGTGACCAGGGAGGCTGCGGCGAGCAGCCCCAAGGTGACGGCCAGGACGACCGGGGGCAGACCGAGGCCGGTGAGGCCGGCGACCACGAGGGTGGCCACGAGCCGTTCGGCGCGCTCGGCGATGCCCACGTGCGCGTCCCAGCCGAGGGCCTCCGCCTTGGCGCGCACGTAGGAGACGAGCATGCCCAGGGCCAGGCAGGCCCCGGAGAGCGCGCCGACCGCGGGTGCGGCGCCGACGCCGAAGCCCCACAGGCACAGCCCGAGGAACACGGCCGCGTCCTGCACGCGGTCCAGGGTGGAGTCGAGGAACGCGCCCCAGCGGCCGGTGGACCCGGCCTCGCGCGCCATGATCCCGTCCACCAGGTCCGAGAACACGAACGCGGTGATGAAGAGCGTGCCCCAGAACAGGTGCCCCAGGGGGAAGAGCACGAGCGCGCCCAGGCTCACGCCGAGTGTGCCGACGACCGTCACGGTGTCCGGACTGACCCCGGCCCGCAGGAGCGTACGGGCCACCGGGGTGAACAGGCGGGTGGTGACGCCGCGCGCGTGACGGTCCAGCATCAGGCGGGGTCTCCGGCCCCCGGGCGAGGATGCTCGGCCGCGGCACGGGCGTTGGCCGCCCGGCGCGCGGCGTGGTCCCGGGCGGCCCGGTCCCAGACGCCCGCGAGGATCTGCCGGGTCTCCCCCAGGGTCTGCGACATGTTCTTGGTCCGAGCGATGATCGGCAGGAAGTTGCCGTCGCCGGTCCACCGCGGCACCACGTGCTGGTGCAGATGGGCCGCGATCCCGGCGCCGGCCACCGCCCCCTGGTTCATGCCGAGGTTGTAGCCGGACGCGCCGGCGGCCTGGCCGAGGGCGAGCATCGCCGTCTGGGTCAGCTCCGCCATCTCGGCGGCCTCCTCCGTGGTGGTGTCCGTGTACAGGGGCACGTGGCGGTAGGGGCAGACGAGCAGATGACCGGGGTTGTACGGGTACAGGTTCAGCACCACGTAGGCGGTGCGGCCGCGGTGGACGATGAGGGAGTCCTCATCGTCGCGCTGCGGGGCCGCACAGAACGGGCAGGTGTGCTCGTCCTTGACCTGGCCCGTCCCCTTGGACACGTACGCCATGCGGTGGGCGTTCCAGAACCGCTCGAAGGCGTCCGGGGCGCCGGGCAGCTCGAAGCCGTCCGTGGCGGCGGCGTCCGCCGACGCGCGGGCCTGCGCCCGCGCGTCGGATCCGCCGGTGCCGGGGCTGGTCATGGGGTGACCTCGCGCTCGCGCACCGCCTTCACGATGCGTTCGATCGCCTCCTCCACCGGCACGCCGTTGTCCTGGGTGCCGTCGCGGAAGCGGAAGGACACGGCGTTCGCCTCCCTGTCCTCGCCGCCGGCGATCAGCACGAACGGCGCCTTCTCCTTGGCCGCGGTGCGGATCTTCTTCGGGAAGCGGTCCGAGGAGTCGTCCAGGCGCGCCCGGATCCCCTCGGCACGCAGCTTCGCGACGACGTCGTCCAGGTAGTCGTTGAATGCCTCGGCCACCGGGATGGCCACGACCTGCTCCGGGGCAAGCCAGGCCGGGAACGCGCCGGCGTAGTGCTCGGTGAGGACGCCCAGGAAGCGCTCGATGGAGCCGAAGAGGGCGCGGTGGATCATCACGGGGCGCTGACGGGTGCCGTCGGCGGCCTGGTACTCGAGGTCGAAGCGCTCGGGCAGGTTGAAGTCCAGCTGGATGGTGGACATCTGCCACGTGCGGCCGATGGCGTCCCGGGCCTGGACCGAGATCTTCGGGCCGTAGAACGCGGCGCCGCCCGGATCCGGGACGAGCTGCAGACCGGAGGCCTCCGCGACCTCGGCGAGGGTGCGGGTGGCCTCCTCCCAGATCTCGTCGGAGCCGACGAACTTCTCCGGGTCCTTCGTGGAGAGCTCGAGGTAGAAGTCGTTGAGGCCGTAGTCCTTGAGCAGGTCGAGGACGAAGTTGAGCGTGGTGGTCAGCTCCTCCTTCATCTGCTCGCGGGTGCAGTAGATGTGGGCGTCGTCCTGGGTCATGCCGCGCACGCGCGTGAGCCCGTGGACCACGCCGGACTTCTCGTACCGGTACACGGAGCCGAACTCGAACAGCCGCAGCGGCAGCTCACGGTAGGACCGGCCGCGGGAGCGGTAGATCAGGTTGTGCATGGGGCAGTTCATCGGCTTGAGGTAGTAGTTCTGCCCCTGGCGCGTGATCTCGCCGGTCTCGGGATCACGGACCTCGTCGATGTGCATGGGCGGGAACATGCCGTCCGCGTACCAGTCGAGGTGGCCGGACACCTCGTAGAGGTGCTGCTTGGTGATGTGCGGGGTGTAGACGAACTCGTAGCCGGCCTCGGTGTGGCGCCGACGGGAGTAGTCCTCCATCTCCTTGCGGATGATGCCGCCGCGCGGGTGGAACACGGGCAGGCCGGAGCCGAGCTCGTCCGGGAAGGAGAAGAGATCCAGCTCGGCGCCGAGCTTGCGGTGGTCGCGGCGCTCGGCCTCGGCGAGGCGCTCCTGGTAGGCCTTGAGGTCGTCCTTGCTGGCCCAGGCGGTGCCGTAGATGCGCTGCAGCTGCTTGTTCTTCTCGTTGCCGAGCCAGTAGGCGGCGGCGGAGCGGGTGAGCGCGAAGCCGTTGCCGATGAGCTTGGTGGAGGGCAGGTGCGGGCCGCGGCAGAGGTCGCACCACACGGCGTCGCCGGTCTTGCGGTCCACGTTGTCGTAGATGGTGATCTCCCCGGCCCCGACCTCCACGGAGGCGCCCTCGCCGGCGGTGTCCGCGGCATCCTTCTTGCCGAGCAGCTCGAGCTTGTAGGGCTCGTCCGCCATCTCGGCGCGGGCGGTCTCCTCGTCCACGACGCGGCGGCGGAAGGTCTGGCCGGACTTCACGATCTTCTGCATGAGCGAGGAGATCTGCTTGAGGTCCTCGGGGGTGAAGGGCTCGTCGACGTCGAAGTCGAAGTAGAAGCCGTCCGTGATGTACGGGCCGATGCCGAGCTTGGCGCCCGGGCGCAGCTGCTGCACGGCCTGGGCCATCACGTGGGCGGTGGAGTGCCGCAGCACCTCGAGGCCCTCGGGCTCCGTGATGTCCACCGCTTCGACGGACGCGCCGGCAGGGATCTCCCGGGCCAGGTCCCAGAGCAGGCCGTCCACCCGCATGACGGCGGTGGTCGGCTTCTCGCGGAAGAGGTCGAGGCCGGTGGTGCCGTGCGTCACCTCCCGCAGCTCTCCGTCCACGGTCAGCAGGATGTTCTTCGGCTCCGACACGGTGCTCCTTCGAGGTCTGGCTTCGGGATCGGTGGCGTACGGGGGCCACCGTCGGCCGCGTCCCATTCTAGGGGCGCGGCCGGACGGCGGGGCACGGAGGCGGACGGTCTCATCTGTCCGGGGTGGGCAGCAGCTCCCACGTCTCCGGGTGGGGCACCGGGATCGGGGTGTGCTCCGGAGCGGGCCGATCGGGTGCCGTGCGGCCGGGGCGGGCCCCGCCGGCCGGCCCGACGTCGGTGCGCACCTTCACGGGCCAGCCGCCCGTGCCGTGGTGCGGGATGTCCGGCAGGGGCTGCGCTCCGGTGCCCGCCCGGCCGCTGCGGCGCGCGGCGGCGGCTCGGCGGTCCGCCGCGAGCCAGTCCCGCCACTGCTGCCGGGTGGCGTCCAGGTAGTCGGGGTCCGGGAGCGTCTCGGGCCGGTGCAGGTCCCAGGCGCGCACGGCCTGGACGGACACGGCCCGGTCGCCGGTGCGCCGGACGGTGCCCTCGATCAGCAGGAGGCGGGCGGAGAAGAGCATCTCCCCGGAGGCGTGCTGGGCCTCGGTGAAGAAGGAGGCGTCCACGCAGCCGGTGCCGTCGTCCACGGAGAGGAACACCACCCGCTTGCCGCTGCGCATGGGCGGGGTCTGGGTGGCCACGCGCACCCCTGCCACGAGCACCCGGGACTGCGTGCGCAGCCCGAGCAGGTCCTTCGCCCGGGTGACGCCGAGCGCGTCCAGGTACGGGGCGTGGGAGTCCATGAGGTGGGCGGTGACGTCCAGGGCGGTGAGCTCCAGCTCGGTGCGGACCCGGGCGGCCGGGCCCGGGTCCGGGAAGAGCGGGGCGAGGGCGGTGAGCTCGGTGTCCGGCAGGTCCAGGGCCAGCTGGCCCTCCACCTGCCGTGGACGGGCGGACCGCGAGCGCGGGGCGGTGCGGCCGGGGGCGGTGCCGCGGGTGGTGGAGTGCTGGAGTTCGAGGTGGTGGACGAGGTCGGTGCGGGAGGCGCCGCCGGGTGGGAGGAGGCAGTCGAGGGCGCCGAGCTGGGCGAGGCGTTCGAGGTTGCGGGCGGTGGGGCGGGCGCGGTCGCGGACGTCGGCGAGGGAGCGGTAGGGACGGCCGGCGTCGAGGCGGTCGGTCTCGGCTTCGCTGAGTCCGGAGAGGCTGGTGAGGGGCAGGCGGATGCCCCAGCGGCCGGGGGCGCCGTCGTCGATCTCGGGGTGGGCGGGGACCCACTCGACGTGGACGTGGCGGGAGGAGGCGTTGACGTCCACGGGGAGGACGGGGATGCCCATGCGGCGGGCCTCGGCGACCATGAGGCGGGCGGGGTACATGCCGGGGTCGTGTTCGAGGATGGCGGCCATGAAGGCGGCGGGGTGGTGGGTCTTGAGCCAGGCGGAGTGGTAGGTGGGGACGGCGAAGGCGGCGCCGTGGGCCTTGCAGAAGCCGAAGGAGCCGAAGGCGGAGAGGGTGGCCCAGACCTCGTCGATGACTTCGAGGGAGTAGCCGCGGGCGAGGGCGCCGGTGCGGAAGGCCTCTTCGACGAGGTGTTCCTGCGGGCCGCCGAGGAGGCGGCGGTGCTCGTCGGCGCGGGCCAGTCCGCAGCCGGTCATGACGTCCATGGTGCGTAGGACCTGTTCGTGGAAGACGGTGACCCCGTGGGTCTCGGCGAGGACGGGCCGCAGGTCGGGGTGCGGGTAGTGGGCGGGTGCCCAGCCGTGCCGCTGTTCGAGGAAGGGTCGGACCATGTCGGACTGCATGGGGCCGGGGCGGAAGAGGGAGATGTCCACGGTGAGGTCGTTGAACTCGCGGGGGGCGAGTTTGCCGACGAGTTCGCGCTGGCCCGGGGACTCGATCTGGAAGCAGCCGAGGGTGTGGGTGGTGCGGATCATCGCGTAGGTGGCGGGGTCGTCGAGGGGCACCTGTTCGAGGTCGATGCGCTCGCCCGTGGTGCGTTCGACCTCGGCGATCGTGTAGGCGATGGCGGACTGCATGCGCACGCCGAGGATGTCGAGCTTGAGGAAGCCCATGGGGTCCATGTCGTGCTTGTCGAACTGGCTCATGGGCAGGCCCATGCCGGAGGGCTGGACGGGGGTGCGGTGCAGCAGGGTGGCGTCGCCGAGGATGACGCCGCAGGGGTGCATGGAGATGTGGCGGGGCAGGCGGTCGAGGCGTTCGGTGAGGTCGACGAGCAGGTCCAGCTGGCGGTCGCCCTCGGCGCGGCCGGACTCGATGCGGCGGGAGAGGCCGCCGAGTTCGGGCATGCGCTGGAGTGCCTCGCGGAAGTTCGAGGCGGAGAAGCGCCAGAGCTGCTTGGCGATGGCGTCCACCTCGGGTTCGGGCATGCCGAGGGCGAGGCCGGCGTCGCGGACGGCGCCGCGGGCCCGGTAGGCGTTCTGCATGCTCATGAGGGTGGTGCGCTCGGCGCCGAAGCGATCGACGACGGCGCGGTAGATCTCGTGGCGGCGGGCGGACTCCACGTCGATGTCGATGTCCGGGAGGGTGGAGCGGTCGGTGGAGAGGAAGCGCTCCATGATCAGGCCGTTGGCCATGGGGTCGACATGGGAGATGCGCAGGGCGTGGTTGACGAGGGAGGAGGCGCCGGAGCCGCGGGCGGCCACGCGGATGCCCATGCCCTCGATGAGGTCGACGACGGCGGCCACGGTGAGGAAGTAGGAGGAGAAGCCGAGTCGGGTGATGATGCCGAGCTCGTGCTCGGCGCGGTCCTGCAGGTCTCGGGCCGCCTGGCTGGTGCCGGGGAGGCCTCCCCCGGTGTGGAGGTGGGGGTAGCGGGCGAGGAGGCCGGTGCGGGTGCGCTCGCGCAGCACGTGCTCCGGGGGGCCGTCGATGCCGATGACGGCGGCCTCGGGGACGCGGGGCACGCCCCAGCCGAGGTCGGTCTCGGGGTCGAGTGCGCAGGCCTCGGCGAGGCGGCGGGTGGCCTCGAGCAGGGGGGCGGGGCGGTCGTCGGCGGCGAAGGCGACCTCGTGGGCGATGCGGTGCATGGCGGCGGTGGACTTGAGCCAGCCCTGTCCGTTGGGCTGCAGGTCGTGGAGGGCGTCGAGGGAGCTGAGGGCACGGACGGCGTCGAGGACGTCCGCGGTGGCGGCACCGTCCGGGGCCGCGTAGCGCACGGCGTTGGTCAGGACGGCGGGGATGCGGGCCTGGCGGGCGGCGCGGAGGGTCTTCACGGCGTGCCCGGTGTCGAGGCGGCGGCCGGGGGCGGAGAGGTGGGTGACGACGTCGGCGTGGGGGCTGCCTGCGGGCAGGGCCGCCTTCCAGCGGCGCAGGGCGGCGAGGCCGGCCGCGTACCGGCGGCGGGCCAGGTGGCGGCCGACGTCCGAGTCCGGGCCGAGGAGGACGAACAGCTCGGGGGTGGGCGGGTTGTCTCGGTTGGCGGCGGTGGGGACCCGGCCGGCCGCCGCGGCGGCGAGCTCGGCGACGCTGGCCCACGGGCTGCCGCCTGCCGCTCCCCCGGTGGTGCGGGCGTGGGCGGCGGAGACGAGCTCGCACAGGGAGCGGTAGCCGGAGCCATGACAGCCTCCTCGGGCGAGCACGACCACGCGGCCGGCGTTCTCGTCCTCGCTCCACCGGACGGCCAGGTCCACGCCCACGATCGGGGTGATGCCGTGGCGCAGGCAGGCGCCCACGTGCTTGGCCATGCCGTAGAGCCCGTCCCGGTCGGTGCAGGCCAGCAGGTCCATGTCCGCGGCCGCGGCGGCGGCCACGAGGTCCTCGGGCCAGCTGACCCCGTAGTGGGCGCTGAACGCGGAGGCGACGTGCAGGTGGGCGAAGGGTGCGGCGGTGCGTCCGGCCGCGGTGGCCCGGCTCATGCCGACCGCCTCAGGTCCTGGGCGTGCTCGTGGACGCGCACGAGCCGCCACCGGCCGGAGTCCAGGTGGTGGGCGACGTCGAGGGTCTGCAGGGGCGCGGCGCCGGCCCGGGCCAGGCGGACCTGCAGCCGCCACATCTCGTGGTCGACGAGACCGGCGCCGCGGCCCTTCTCCGCGCGGACCTCCTCCGCCCACCAGCGGCGCCGCTCGAACCAGCGCACGGGGCGCTCTGCGAGGACGTAGTCCCGCCCGTTCCAGCGCAGCCCCTGCGGGGTGCCGTCTGCCCCGCACTCCACCGCCACCGACTGTGTGAGGACTCCCATTCTGCTTCTCTCCCTGTGCACTGCTGACCGGACCGACGACGGGGTGCCGTCGGGCGATGGGAGCGCGGCCCGTCCGGCGGACCGGACGCGGGGAAGAAGTGGGAAGGTGGGGCCGCACCCCCGATCGTACTCGAATATGTGTTCGAATGCGATGGAGGCGAACGTAGGGCGGCCGCCGGACACGTTAAGGACGCATGGCCCCCGGGATGGGAGGGACCGAGTCCTGACCGCGGACCTCGACCCGACCCTGGGGCGCACATGCACGAGAAAATCGTCTCTTGGGCCGGAAGAAGTGCGCCGGCACGGTCCTGTGGACAATGCGAGCAGGACCACAATCCGCCTGCGTATACTCCGAACCAACCGGGCCTCGCATGCCACGGGCACCGCGCTGCGGGATCAGCGCGGGAGGCGCGGACACACGACGGACGTCCAGTTGGAGGGGAAATGTCTCTCACCGCACCCGGGCGCGCCCTGCGCCGCCACCGATTCGCCCAGGCCGGCACGCTCAGCGTGGCCTTGGCGCTCGCACTGACCGCCTGTGGCGGGCAGTCCGAGCCCGCCGAGTCGTCGACGACGTCACCCTCGTCCGCCAAGCCCGCCGTCGAGACGTCCGCGCCCGCGAGCACGAGCGAGACCGCGGGCGTCAGCTCATCCCCCACGGCCACGGAGAGCAGGTCCGGCGAATACGTGCCCGCATCTGCCGACGGTCCCGCTCAGAACGTGCCCAAGCCGGAGATGCCCGCCGCCATGAAGGAAGAGACCAAGGAGGGCGCCGAGGCGGCGATTCGCTATTTCTGGGAGGCGACTTATTTCCTGCAGCAGACGGGTGAGCCCCAACCTCTGCAAGAGGTATCAGGCAAGACTTGCAAATTTTGCGAGCAGTACAAGCAGTCAATGACAGGTCTATATGAGAACGACGGATGGATGTCTGGCGACGGCCCAAGCATCACCTCCATGGCGACCCAGCCATCTACAGACGGATATATAGCAACACTTCTCATCGATCTGAGCCCTGAGACTGCCCGTGACTCCAAGGGAAAAATTCTTCCCGGCGGAGAGGTTTCAGCCTCACCTGAAAGTCCGTGGATTGCAGAACTTTCCTACTCAAGTGACCTTGGACATTGGGTCGTAGACAGCATGACGCTCGAGTCTCCAGCCGGATGACCAGCATGAAACCTAGGCTTTTCCTGTGCGGTTTCGCTCTTACCTCCCTGCTCCTTACTGCACAGCCCGCCGCCTCCGAAGAACCCGTAGTCAAATGTGGCACCCAGGGAAATTCCTATGGAATAGGCGACAACGCCGTGAAGTCTGAAGTAAATTGCACCGATCCGTCGGAGATTTCTTCACCTGGAACAGACGGTGCAAACTCGTCGGCTCCCGTGGCATCCCACCTAGAGCACAAGACGGTCAGTGCGTGCATCCCAGGGCAGCTCGGCAACTCGGATTTCGAGAGCTGCCGAGAGCAGGAGGACAACTTCTGCCCCGAGGGTTCATGGATCCGGGCGCAGACCATAGACACCCGTCAACCTGATGCGAATCCCGTCTATGGCGCCCCCAAATGTTGGACGGCCAAGGCCTCCAGCAACGGCGCCCCGCCCGTCTCCATCGACGAGGTCCGCACGCTCCTCGTGCTGGAGCCTGAGATCCGGTCGGACAATGGCGGACGCGGGATCCGCAATGCGGAGACGAACTTCTACGCAGACGCCGAGACGCGCACGCTCGTCACCACCCTCAACGGGGTCGAGGTCGAACTCCGCGCCACGCCGGTGAGCTTCCACTGGGATTACGGGGACGGGTCCCCCACCAAGACCACCTCGGTCGCAGGCCAGAGCCAGCCGGAGTTCAACGTCCCCACCCCCACGAGCCACGTGTACGAGGACACCGGGCAGTACACGGTCCGCCTCACCACCGTGTACATCGGCGAATACCGGGAGGCCGGGGGCGAGTGGGTGCTCATCCCGGGCACCATCAGCCTCGACTCGGCCCCTGTCACCGCGAATATCTGGCGCACCATCACCCGCAATGTCGCCGATGACTGCAGCGTCGACTCCTCAGCCTGGGGCTGCACCGGCCCCATCGAATCCGCTCCGGCCGGCTGAGCACAGACCGCGGGGCGGCCGACGGTCTCCCGTCCACCGCCCCGCGGCCCCCTCGTCGGCCGGGTGTGTCAGACCCGGCGCACCCGCCCCCGGGCCATGAGCACGAGTCCCGCGCCGAGGGCCGCGAGCGCTCCGAGCGCGCCCGCCGGAACCTCACGCCCGGTCTCGACCGTGTCCGGGGTCGTGTGGGTCTCCTCCCCGCCCGTTCCCTCCCCCGGTTCCTCCCCGGCCACGGGAGCCGGAGTGTCGACGGGCTCCTGCTCGGCGGGCGGCACCGGGTCCGCCTCGCCGGGAGACGGGGCGTCCTCCCCCGCCGGCACGTTCAGGGCCCAAGGCTTCTGCCCGTCCGCGAGCAACTCGACGAGTGCGAAGACGGCGGACCGCTCCGCGTCCTGGGTGATGATGACGTCCTCACCCTCGGTCACCCCGTCCAGCGACCAGTCGAGGACGAGGCGGTCGTCGGTCGGGTATGTCGCGTCGGCGAGGTAGTGAAACCCGGTGAAGGAGTCCACCGTGGTGTCGCGCCAGAGGGCACCCCAGCGCGGACCCCACGAGAGTTCCGCAACCGCCGCGTCGTCGCCCAGGCCTTCGGACCGGAACGGCAGCAGCACGCCCGGCTCGGCGTGCTCCAGCGTGAGGAACCGCTCGGGGTAGTCCCCGAACACGGGGTCGGCCAGGCTGTGCTCGCCCCACGCGTAGACGAGCCCGGCAGAGGGGCCTATGTTGCCCTCCGGAGTGCCGGCAGCCTCATCGTAGAGAGCGGCGGCCACCGGGGTGCCGTCCACGGACAGGGTGAACAGGAGATGACCGTCTCCGGCCTCACCGTGGCACCCCGCCGAAAGATGCGGCGCTCGCGCCGGCCCGGTGACACCCACGCTACGCAGAGCCCATTCTCAGGGGGAGTTCAGGACGGTCTCGGATCCGTCTCGATCCGATCACGATGCCGCGGCGTCGCATTTCCGCGCCTCACGGGCAGGTCATCCCCGTCGCCCCGTCCCTCAGAGCAGCGTTCCCTGCTGCTCTCTCATCTCCTGGGTCAGCTCCGGCCCGTTGTTCCGGACATTCCCCACAGCGCCCCCCACGGGCCGCAGCGACCAGCCCGCCGCGACGTCGTACGCGCCGGCGCACACCTCGCCCACGAGGGCGTCGGCTTCTTCGGCGGACCCGAGCGTGTCCGGGGCGAGCCACCGGTCCATCGTCTCGGCGTCCATGGGCACGGGCAGCCGGTCGTGCAGCTGGCCGAGTGCGGCGAGCACCGGATCGTCGTCGTCCGCGTCGGGCCCGGCCATGGTGAGGATCGTCGTCGAGAGGACCCAGGCGTCCTCCCCCGCCGCCTTGGCCTCGGGGTCCTGCCACCACTCGTACAGGCCGGCGAACCAGATGACCGGCCCCTCGCCGTCCCCGGCCCCGGCCGGGTGCACGTAGTAGGGCTGCTTCTTCGCGGCCCGCCCGTCGGGACCCTTGGCGCCAGGCTCCGGCGTCTTCCACTCGTAGTAGCCCTCCACCGGCACGGCGCAGCGGCGGGCGCGGACGGCGGCCCGGAACGTCGGCTTGCAGGCCACGGTCTCCGAGCGCGCGTTGAACGCACGGGACCCCACGGACAGCTCCTTCGCCCACGGCGGCACCAGGCCCCAGCGGGCCACGTGGATCCGCCGGGTCACCCCGGCACCGCCGTCGCCCCCACGGGTGCCTCCGGCACCGCCGTCGTCCGCGTGCGCCACGAGGATCGGCACCTCGGCTGTCGGCGCCACGTTCCAGCTCTGGCGCAGCACCAGCTCCTCATTCGTCTCGGCATCGCCCAGGGCCACCAGGTCGCTCGTGGCGCGGGCCATCACGTAGCGGCCGCACACGTCAGCGGTCCCTCCCGTCCCGGCCACGCTCGACATACATCCACGCGATGCCGAGGGCGAAGCCCATCATCGCGCAGCCGAGCACAGTGCCCCAGGGCCTCTCGGTGCCCAGTCCGAACACCACCCCCAGGCCGACGCCGATCAGCAGCCCCACCAGTGGGATGCGCCACTGAGCGAGCGCCCCGGTGCCGTTCCGGGCACCGGCCGGAGCCCCGGCTGGAGCCTCCGGAGCTTCGTACGCCTCGTCCTCGTCTCTGCCATGTCCTGCCACGGTTCGCCCCTCCGTTCACATCGGTGCTGCGGGTCAGGTTGCAGTCTCCCCCGGCCGCCGCGGCGACACCACACACCAGGCCCCCCGGCTGCTCACCGATGCGTCGCACAGACACCTGTGATGGGATGGGCAGAACGAGCCCGCACGTCGCGCCGCCCCACGCATGCGCGGCATCGGGCAGATCCCCACCACCAGGAGGAACAACGTGTCCCAGAAGGTCCGCGGCGTCGTCGCCATGGCGAAGGACGCCCCCGTCACCATCGAGACCATCGTCATCCCCGATCCGGGACCCGGCGAGGCCGTCGTCGACATCAAGACCTGCGGCGTCTGCCACACGGATCTGCACTACCAGCAGGGCGGGATCGGCGACGAGTACCCGTACCTGCTCGGCCACGAGGCCACGGGTGTGGTCTCCGCGATCGGCGAGGGCGTCGACCACGTCAAGGTCGGCGACACCGTGATCCTCAACTGGCGCGCCGTGTGCGGCGAGTGCCGCGCGTGCCGGAAGGGCGAACCGAAGTACTGCTTCAACACCCACAACGCGACCCAGAAGATGACCCTGGAGGACGGCACGGAGCTGTCCCCGGCCCTGGGCATCGGGGCGTTCGCGGACAAGACGCTCGTCCACGCCAAGCAGTGCACCCAGGTCGACGGCGTCGACACGCCCGAGGAACAGGCCGCGGTCGGCCTGCTCGGCTGCGGGATCATGGCCGGCATCGGCGCGGCCATCAACACCGGCGAGGTCAAGCGCGGCGAGTCCGTGGCCGTGATCGGCTGCGGCGGCGTCGGCGTGGCCTCGATCGCCGGGGCGAAGCTCGCCGGCGCCACCACGATCACCGCGGTGGACATCGACGCCAAGAAGCTCGCCAAGGCTGAGGAGCTCGGCGCCACCCACACCGTGAACTCGAAGGACGAGGACCCCGTGGAGGCCATCCGCGCGGCGACCGGCGGCTTCGGCGCCGACGTGGTCATCGATGCGGTCGGCCGCCCGGAGACCTACGAGCAGGCGTTCTACGCCCGGGACCTGGCCGGCCGCGTCGTCCTGGTGGGCGTGCCCACCCCCGGCATGGAGCTGAAGCTGCCCCTGCCGGAGGTGTTCGGCCGCGGCGGCGCGCTGAAGTCCTCGTGGTACGGCGACTGCCTGCCGGAGCGCGACTTCCCCATGCTCGTGGACCAGTACCGCCTGGGCCGCCTGCCGCTGGACGAGTTCGTCACGGAGACCATCGCCCTGGACGAGGTGAACGAGGCCTTCGAGACGATGAAGTCCGGCGACGTCCTGCGCTCGGTGGTGGTGCTCTGATGGCGCGCATCGATCACCTGGTCACCTCCGGCACGTTCTCCCTGGACGGGGAGACGTTCGACGTGGACAACAACGTGTGGATCGTCGGCGGCGCGGAGCAGTGCGTCGTCATCGACCCGGCCCATGACGCCTCGGCCGTCTGGAAGAAGGTGAACGGCCGCCAGGTGCTGGCCATCGTCCTCACCCACGGCCACGACGACCACATCCGCCAGGTCCAGGAGTTCCGCCAGATGGTGGACGCCCCCGTGCTGCTCCACCCAGCAGACCGCATGCTCTGGGACGACGTCTTCCCCGACGAGGAGCCCGACGGCGCGCTCGCCGAGGGCGACGTCCTGCGCGTGGCCGGCGTCGAGCTGCGGGTGCTGCACACCCCCGGCCACTCCCCCGGCTCGGTCTGCCTGTACGCCCCCGCGCTGGGCGAGGCCGGCGACGACGGCGCCCCGACCGGCGTCGTGTTCTCCGGCGACACCCTGTTCCAGGGCGGGCCCGGCGCCACCGGCCGCTCGTACTCGGACTTCGACACGATCATCGAGTCCATCCGCGAGCGCCTGTTCCCGCTGCCGGAGGCCACCGTGGTCCACACCGGCCACGGCGACTCCACCACAATCGGCACGGAGAAGCCGCACCTGCAGGAGTGGATCGACCGCGGCCACTGAGGACGCGCCGAGGTGGGGAAGAATGGTCCCCCGTGACCATCCTCCCCGCCTCGCCCCCTCCCTCCGTGATCCTGCTCGGCGGCGCGTCGGGCTCCGGCAAGTCCTACCTGGCCCGGCGGCACGGCCGGCCCCACCTCTCGCTCGATGCGTTCTACCGTCCGCAGTCCGACGACGGCGCCGCGGGCGGGCCCGGCCCCGTGTTCCCGCGCACCCCCTACGGTGAGATCGACTGGGACCACCCCGGAACGTGGGATGAGCAGGCGGCCGTGGACGCCGTCGTCGAACTGCTCGAGGAGGGCGCCACGCGCGTGCCCGACTACGACATCTCCACGTCCTCCGTCCGCGGGCACAGCACCGTCGCGCTCGAGCCGGGCGGGGTGATCGTGGCGGAGGGCATCTTCGCCGAGCGCATGCCCGCCGCCCTGGACCGGGCCAGGGTCCGCTACGCGGCCTGGTACATCGACCAGGCGCGGACCACGACGGCGGCCCGCCGGTTCGTGCGCGATGTCGCCGAGCGTCGCAAGCCCGTGCCGTTCCTCGTGCAGCGGGGCTGGTCCCTGTACCGGACGGACGCGGCGCGCCGGGCGGCGGCCGTGGCGGCCGGCTTCACCCCGCGACGCAAGCGGGAGATCATCGCGGATCTCACGGCCTGACGGGCCGCCCGCAGCCGGGCCGCCCGTGCCCTCAGCCGGCGGTGCCCGCGCCGAGGACGGCGAGCTGCTCGTCCACGACCTCGAGCCCGGCGGCGGCGGCCCACGCCGTGTACTCCTCCCGCAGGGCCACGGCGAACGCGGGGACGCTCACCCCGGGACGCACGTCCTCGGCCGCGCCCGCCGTGCGGGGGTCCATGTCCAGGCCGAGCTCCCGGTAGACGTCGACGAGCACGGCCCGCAGCGGGGCGGGGTCGGACACCACCACGTGGGTGGAGAACAGGAACGCCCCCTTCACCACGCGCTGCGCGGAGCCGGCCAGCTTCACCGGGTAGGTCGGCGCAGGACCCTGCACGGAGAACTCACCCGGGCAGTACTCCCCCGGGATCTCGCCCACGGAGGCGGGCACGTCCATGCGCGCGAACGCCCGCACGAACAGGTCGGCGAACTCGGCGAACCGGGCCTGCTGGGTGAGTGCCGCGTCCTCCTGCTGGCTCAGGTGGTCCACCACCAGGCAGCCGTGATGGTAGGCCGCCGCCCGCCCGCCGGCCCGGCGCACCACCGGCGCGAAGCCGTGGGCCCGGGCCGCCGCAGCCGCGGCCGCGAAACCGGGCAGCCGCGCGTCGCGCTGGCCGAACGCGACCGTCGGTTCGGGCACGTAGACGCGGATCAGATCGTCGAGGGCCCTTCCCTCGGCCGCGGCGGCGCGGAAGACGGCCAGCTCGCCCATGGCCCAGTCGAGGTCTTCAGCGGCCCCGAGGGTCCGCTCCTGCACGGCCCAGCGCAGCCGGGGAGCTGGGCTCACAGGCCGCCCTCGACCGGCCAGGAGCGCAGGGTGAGGGTCTGCTCGACGTGGGCGAAGGGGCCGTCGTCGTCGTGGAGGACGGTGCTGGTCAGGCCCACGCCGTCCGGGCCCACCGTGACCTGCCCCGCGAGGCCGAGCCAGTGGCCGGTGGGCTCGCGGTACAGGTGGATCTGCAGGTCCACGTTGGGGAAGAACCACCCGCCCGGCTTCGCCGGCAGGGCGGGGGCGATCCCGTTGGCCGCATCGGTGAGGCTGATCAGGCGCACCAGGTCGCTCGTGCTCTCCCCCGCCACCATCTCGCGGTCCGTGGTGAGCCACACCCGGCCGTGGCCCGGCCCGTGGCCGGGCAGGACGACGCCGTCGAGGGAGGCGATGTACCCGCCTCCCCATCCGTGGAGCGCGTTGTGCGACTGCGCCTGCGAGCGCGGCGGGAGGGGCTCGTCCGGCAGCTGGGCGACGGCGGAGGTGTCCGAGGTGGACAGCAGCCAGGCGCGCAGGGTCAGCACGGTGCGGCCCCGGGCGTGGAGCACGGACTCGACGAGCTCGATGGTCCGGCCCGGACGCAGGGTGCGCGTGACCACCTCGAGCTCGCCCGACCAGAGCGTGCCCAGGATGTCGTAGGAGAGCCGTCCCACCCGCAGCCCGGGAGTGGTCTCGTGCGCGGCCACCTCGTGCAGCAGCAGGCCCGAGACGGCGGCCATGTGCATCTCCTCTTCCCGCCATGCGCCCTGGGCGTGCACGGTGGAGCGCACGCGGGAGGTGCGGACGCCGTCGGCGTCCACGGTGGGCTCGCCGAGGCGCACGTAGAAGGCCAGGGGATCGTCGGCGACGGAGGCCGCGGGGGTGGAGGTGATGTCGGTCATGGGCCGAAGTCTGCCAGAACGACGACGACGGCCGGTGACGTCCCCGCGGGGATGTCACCGGCCGATGAGGCAGGCGCGGGGCGCCGTCAGGGACGCTCCGACTCAGAAGGACGGGGTGACGTCGCCGCCCGGCCAGGTCTGCTCGATGTACTCCTTGACCTCCGGCGAGTGCAGCAGCTCGTCGAGCTTCTCCACGCCCGGGGTCTTCTCCCCCTCGCGCCATGCCACGAAGTTGGCGTAGGGGTTCTCGCCGGAGATCTCCTCGACCACCACGGCGTCCTCCAGGGTCATGCCGGCCTGGATGAAGTAGTTGCCGTTGATGATGGCGAGGTCCACCGCCGGGTCGTCCAGGATCTGCACGAGGATCTCCGGCTGGTTCTCCTCGAACTGCAGGCCCTTCGGGTTCTGCTCGGGGGTGAGGGTCAGGGCGGCGGAGTCGTCCTGGATGTCCTGGAGCAGGCCGGCCTGCTCCAGCATCTTGAGGGCACGGGGCTGGTTGCCGGGGTCGTTCGTGATGGCCACGGTGGCGCCGTCCGGCACCTGGTCCACGGAGTCGAACTTCTGGGAGAACGCGGCGTAGGGCTCGATGTGCACGCCCTCGCCGTGCTCCATCTTCAGGCCGCGCTCCTCGACCTGCTTGTTGAAGAACGGCTCGTGCATGTAGTAGTTCGCGTCGATCTTGCCCTCGTTGAGCGCGGTGTTGGGCATCTGGTAGTCGTCGAACTCCTGGATCTCCAGATCGATGCCCGCCTCCTTCGCGAGGTTCTCGTCCACGAACTCGAGGATCTGGGCGTGCGGCACGGGGTTCGCACCCACCTTCACGACGACGGGATTCGCCGGGTCCGGGGTGGGGGCGGAGGAGGCCGCCGAGTCGGAGCCGCTGGCGCCGCAGGCGGAGAGGGCGAGGGCGAGAGCGGCGGTGCCGGCGCCGAGGGCGGTGCGGCGGGAGAGGGGTGACAGAGCCATGGGAGGGGCCTTTCGTATCGGAGGGGTGGAGAGATGAAGAAGAAGGTGAGAGGTCAGCGGTGGTCCATGCGGCGGATCAGCAGGTCGCCGATCCACTGGATGAGCTGCACCAGGACGACGATGACGACGATGGTCACGACCATCACCTCGGTCTGGAATCGCTGGTAGCCGTAGTTGTAGGCGAGGCGGCCGAGGCCGCCGCCGCCGATCAGGCCGGCCATGGCCGAGTAGCCCACGAGCGTCACCAGGGTGGTGGTCGTCGCCGCGATCAGGCCGGGCATGGCTTCCGGGAGGAGGACCTTGCGGATCACCTGGCCACGGGTGGAGCCCATGACCTGCGCGGCGTCCACGGTGCCCGAGGGGATCTCACGCAGCGCCGACTCCACAAGGCGCGCGAAGAACGGCGCGGTGCCGATGGTCAGGGAGATGGTCGCCGCGATGGGCCCGATCGCCGTGCCCACGAGCCACTTGGTCAGCGGGATGAGCGCCACCATGAGGATGGCGTACGGGATCGACCTCGTGATGTTGACGATCACGGCGGACAGCACCGTGTAGAGGGCGGGCATGGGATTCAATCCCCCCGGACGGGTCACATGCAGCACGATGCCCAGGAGGCCGCCGATCAGCACGGTGGCGACGCCGGAGATCGCCACCATCAGCAACGTCTCCACGACCGCCTCAGGCAGGGCCTCGGTGATCGCCGGGTTCGTGGTCAGCTTCTCGAGCCAGGTCATCGGGCTCCTCCGATCTCATCCGCGGTGACGTGGTCCTGGGCTGCCTGCCGAGCCGTGCGGACGCGAGCGGTCAGGCCTGCCTCCTGCAGGCGCGCCACCACGGCGTCGGCCGAGGCCTCCGTGGCGGACAGGCCCAGGAGCTGGTGGGAGAAGCGCTCCCCCGCGAGGTCCTCGACGGTGCCGGCCAGGATCTCGACGTCGCCGGCGCCCGCGTCGCGGACCAGCTGGGTGATGGGCAGGGAGGCGGCCCGGCCCCGGCCGAGCACCTCCACGAGGCGCTGGTCCCGAGCGGCATGGGGCGTGGGCAACGGCAGCAACGCGGCGGACAGCGGCGAGTCGAGGTCGGACGCCACGTCCCCGAGGTCGCCGGACTGGACGATCCGCCCGTCCTGCAGGAGGGACACCTCGTGGCACAGTCGCTTGACCACGTGCATCTCGTGGGTGATGACCAGGACGGTCAGGCCCAGGCGCCGGGAAAGGTCCTCGATCAGGGTCAGGACACCCTCCGTGCTCGCGGGGTCGAGGGCCGAGGTGGGCTCGTCGCAGAGCAGCACGTCGGGGTCCGACGCGAGCGCGCGAGCGATGCCCACCCGCTGCTTCTGACCGCCGGACAGCTGCGCCGGGTAGGACCCTTCGAAGCCCTCGAGACCCACCAGAGCGAGCAGCTCGTCTGCGCGCGCCCGACGCGCGGTGGCATCGGACCCGCCGGCGACCTCGAGCGGATAGGCCACGTTGTCGCGGGCGGTCCGGGAGGAGAACAGGTTGGCGTGCTGGAAGACCATGCCGATCCGGCGGCGGGAGTCCAGCAGGCCGGAGCGCGACTCCCGGGTCAGGTCCTTGCCCGCCACGGAGACCGTCCCGGAGGTCGGGGGCTCGAGCAGGGTCAGGCACCGCACGAGCGTGGACTTGCCCGCGCCGGACTGGCCGATGATCCCATGGATGCGGCCCGGGGCCACGGCGAGGTCGACGCCGCGCAGCGCACGGATCTCCTTCGCGCCCTGGCGGAAGGTCTTCTCGAGACCACGCACCTCGATCATGGGCGTGCCCATGGGATGCGCAGACGTGCTGAGAGCAGGGGTAGACGACATTCCCGTCCTTTCCATCGGTCCTGGCGTTAGCACCTGCGCCCGGTCGGTGGGGGTGTGGTTGCTGCGGCGTCGTCGAGCCAGATCTCTCGGCCGCTCAAGATGGTGAGGGGCGCCCCGGCGTCGTCACCGGTGCAGGGAAAAAGTCAACCACACCGGGGCGCCGTGGAAGGAACGACGTGACACAGGTCTCATTTCCCGACCTCTCGGAGGGCTGGACCCCGCCTCCGGCCCGCGTCATGTGTCGCCATATGACAAACCCCTGCCATCCAGTGGCCGGTGGCACCCCTCCCCACCACGACGCCGGCCCGCACC
>NZ_JXSP01000123.1:0-5459 GCF_000946635.1 Micrococcus sp. MS-ASIII-49 | reverse complement strand
GGTGCGGGCCGGCGTCGTGGTGGCCTGCGGACGGCGGGGCCCATCAAGGGCCTCAGGCGGACGGGATCAGAAGTCCCAGTCCTCGTCCTCGGTGTTCTCGGCCTTGCCGATCACGTAGGAGGAGCCGGAGCCGGAGAAGAAGTCGTGGTTCTCGTCCGAGTTCGGGGAGAGCGCGGAGAGGATGGCGGGGTTCACGTTCGTGGTCTCGGCCGGGAACATGGGCTCGTAGCCCAGGTTCATCAGCGCCTTGTTCGCGTTGTAGTGCAGGAACTTCTTCACGTCCTCGGCCAGGCCGAGGGCGTCGTAGAGGTCATGGGTGTACTCGACCTCGTTCTCGTACAGCTCGAACAGCAGCTCGAAGGTGAAGGCCTTGAGCTCCTCCCGCTTCTCCTCCGGCAGGGTCTCGATGCTCCGCTGGTACTTGTAGCCGATGTAGTACCCGTGCACGGCCTCGTCGCGGATGATCAGGCGGATCAGGTCGGCGGTGTTGGTGAGGCGGGCGTGCGCGGAGAGGTACATGGGCCAGTAGAAGCCCGAGTAGAAGAGGAAGGACTCGAGCAGGGTGGAGGCGATCTTCTTCTTGTACGGGTCCTGGCCGTCATAGCGCTCCACGATCAGGCCGGCCTTGGCCTGCAGGTTCCGGTTCTCACGGGACCAGCGGAACGCCTCGTCGATCTCCGGGGTGGAGGCCAGCGTGGAGAAGATCGAGGAGTACGACTTCGCGTGCACCGACTCCATGAACGCGATGTTCGTGAGGACGGCCTCCTCGTGCGGGGTCATGGCGTCCGGGATGAGGGAGACGGCGCCCACGGTGCCCTGGATCGTGTCCAGCAGCGTCAGGCCCGTGAACACGCGCATGGAGAGCAGTCGCTCCTCGTCCGTGAGGTGGGACCAGGACTGGACGTCGTTGGACAGCGGCACCTTCTCCGGCAGCCAGAAGTTGTTGACGAGGCGGTTCCACACCTCCACGTCCTTCTCGTCCTGAATGCGGTTCCAGTTGATCGCCTCGACGAGGTGGGACTGCTGGGTCTCGGTCACGGCAGGGCACATCCTTCAGAAGAATTCGTTGAGAATCCGCGGATTCCGGGGGCTCTCGGGAGCACGGTCATCGGGGCGCGGGTCCGGGACAGTCTAGGCCCGCAGGGGCAGCGGCAGCCACTCGGGCGGGTCCGGGCTCACGACGTCGTGGGCCCGCCCCGCCCGGCCAGGCGCGCCGCCCCGCTTCGAGGCGGGAAATCGAGCGCACCTGCGCTCAGAAGCGCGGAATACGCCGGATTCCCGCCTCGAATGGCCGGCTGTCAGAGCATGCAGCTGACGCAGCCCTCGACCTCGGTGCCCTCCAGCGCGAGCTGGCGCAGGCGGATGTAGTAGATCGTCTTGATGCCCTTCGTCCACGCGTAGATCTGCGCGCGGTTCAGGTCACGGGTGGTGGCCGTGTCCTTGAAGAACAGCGTCAGGGACAGACCCTGGTCCACGTGCTGCGTCGCCGCGGCGTACGTGTCGATGATCTTCTCGTAGCCGATCTCGTACGCGTCCTCGTAGTACTCGAGGTTCTCGTTGGTGAGGTACGGCGCCGGGTAGTACACGCGGCCGAGCTTGCCCTCCTTGCGGATCTCGATCTTCGAGGCCACCGGGTGGATCGAGGAGGTCGAGTTGTTGATGTAGGAGATCGAGCCCGTCGGCGGAACGGCCTGCAGGTTGCGGTTGAAGATGCCGTGCTCCATGACGGAGGCCTTCAGCTCACGCCAGTCGTCCTGCGTGGGCAGCGCGATGCCGGCCGCGGCGAACAGCTCGGCGACGCGCTCGGTGGCGGGCGCCCACTCCTGGTCCGTGTACTTGTCGAAGAACTCCCCGGAGGCGTACTTCGAGTCCTCGAACCCGCCGAACCGCTGGCCGGTCTCGATGGCGATCCGGTTCGAGGCCCGCAGCGCGTGGAACAGCACCGCGTAGAAGTACATGTTCGTGAAGTCGATGCCCTCCTCGGAGCCGTAGTGGACGCGCTCGCGCGCCAGGTAGCCGTGGAGGTTCATCTGCCCCAGGCCGATGGCGTGGGAGGCCGCGTTGCCCTTGGCGATGGACGGCACCGACTGGATGTCGGACATGACCGACACGGCCGTCAGCGCACGGATCGCGGTCTCCACGGACCGGCCGAAGTCCGGCGAGTCCATGGTCTTGGCGATGTTCATCGAGCCGAGGTTGCAGGAGATGTCCTGGCCCACGTGGGCGTAGCTCAGGTCCTCGTTGTACTCGGAGGCCTCGGAGACCTGCAGGATCTCGGAGCACAGGTTGGACATGGTGATGCGGCCCTTGATCGGGTTCGCGGCGTTCACGGTGTCCTCGAACACGACGTACGGGTAGCCGGACTCGAACTGGATCTCGGCGATGGTCTGGAAGAACTCGCGCGCGTTGATCTTGGTCTTCTTGATCCGCGCGTCGTCGACCATCTCGTAGTACTTCTCGGTCACGGAGATCTCGGAGAACGGCACCCCGTAGACGCGCTCGACGTCGTACGGCGAGAACAGGTACATGTCCTCGTTCTTCTTCGCCAGCTGGAACGTGATGTCCGGGATCACGACGCCGAGGGAGAGGGTCTTGATGCGGATCTTCTCGTCCGCGTTCTCGCGCTTGGTGTCGAGGAAGCGGTGGATGTCCGGGTGGTGCGCGTTGAGGTACACCGCGCCGGCGCCCTGGCGCGCGCCGAGCTGGTTGGCGTAGGAGAAGGAGTCCTCGAGGAGCTTCATCACGGGGATGACGCCGGAGGACTGGTTCTCGATCTGCTTGATGGGCGCGCCGTGCTCGCGGATGTTGGTCAGCGAGAGGGCCACGCCGCCGCCGCGCTTGGACAGCTGCAGGGCGGAGTTGATGCCGCGGGCGATCGACTCCATGTTGTCCTCGATGCGCAGCAGGAAGCAGGAGACGAGCTCGCCGCGCTGCTTCTTGCCCGAGTTGAGGAAGGTGGGGGTGGCCGGCTGGAAGCGGCCGGCGATCATCTCGTCCACCAGGTGGGTGGCCAGCTCCTGGTCGCCCCGGGCCAGGTGGAGGGCGACGACGGCGACGCGGTCCTCGTAGCGCTCGAGGTAGCGCTTGCCGTCGAAGGTCTTCAGGGCGTACGAGGTGTAGAACTTGAACGCGCCGAGGAATGTCGGGAAGCGGAACTTGGCCTTGTAGGCACGATCGAACAGGCCCCGGATGAACTCGAAGGGGTACTGCTCGAACGTCTCGGTCTCGTAGTAGTCGTTCTTCTGCAGGTAGTCGAGCTTCTCCTCCAGGTCGTGGAAGAACACCGTGTTGGTGTTGACGTGCTGCAGGAAGTACTGGCGCGCGGCCGCGTGGTCGGCCTCGAACTGGATGCGACCGTCGGCGCCGTAGAGGTTCAGCATGGCGTTGAGCTCGTGGTAGCCGAGGTTCTGCCACTCGGCGGGCATGTTCTTCGCCTGGCGGATGAGGTCCGCCTCGGTGGGTGCGGTGGTGGTCATGTCCACAGTCCTTCCAGGCCGCCGCGGACGCGTTCGACGTCGTCGGGCGTGCCCATCAGCTCGAATTTGTACATGAGGGGCACCTGGCACTTGCGGGAGATGATGTAGCCGGCCAGGCAGTAGCCCTCATGGAAGTTGGTGTTCCCGGACGCGATCACGCCCCGAATCCAGTGACGGTTCTCCGGGACGTTGAGGAACTTGATCACCTGCTTCGGGACCGCGCCCGGCCCGCTGCCCCCGCCGTAGGTGGGGGTCATCAGGACGTACGGGGCGGTGGCCCCGAGGGTGGGCTCCCGGGTGATCAACGGCAGTCGAGCCACCCGGTCCTCGGGCAGCTCGAGCTTCTCGACGAAGCGGTGCGTGTAGTTGGAGGCGGAGGAGAAGTAGATCAGTCCCGCGTCGGTGGGGACGAGCCCCTGCGCCTCGGCCGAGCGGATGTGGCTCGGGTCCGCGGCGACGGTCATGTCGGCTCCGGTCAGGCCACCGATGCCGCGGCGGACTCGGCGAGCTCGGCGATCTTGTCCGGGCGGAAGCCGGACCAGGAGTCGGTCTCGGTGACGACGACGGGGGCCTGCATGAAGCCGAGGGCACGGACGCGCTCGAGGGCGGCGGGGTCCTGGGACATGTCCACGACCTCGTAGGCGATGCCCTTCTTGTCCAGTGCACGGTAGGTGGCGTTGCACTGCACGCAGGCCGGCTTGGTGTACACGGTGACGGTCATGGCGATCCCTGTTCCTTCGTGGTCTCTGGTGGTCTGCGGGTGTCGGCGCGGCGCTCGCGAGGTGCATCGCGGGGCGTGCCGAACATCTGCGTCGATACTACATCTAGTGATCACGGCCGGGAACCATCCCTACATGTAGTAGTCACACCGCTGTAGTTACGTATCCCCACCCTCTGCCCATCCTGTCCACACCCTGCTGTGCGAGACGATCCGCGCGGACATGCGGGACACGCCGGGACCGAGGTCGACTGTCCACAGCCGGTGGAGATCTCGGGGCCGGGTTCCCACAGCCGGAAAGTCGAGTTCGCCACGTCTGCGAGCGGCGTGTCCGACCCCCGCGGACCACTACATGTAGGAGCCCGCCGCCGGCCGGCACCGGAATACCCCGTCACCACCGGGGGTTGCCCCGGCATGAGCACCTCTCCCACCGTCACCCGCAATGACGCCGAGTCCCGTTACGAGCTCCACGACGGCGGCACACTGCTCGCCGTCCTCGACTTCCGGGACAACGGCGCGGCCGTCTCCCTGAACCGGGCGTTCACCATCCCCGTGCACCGCGGCCGGGGCCACGCCGCCGCGCTGACCGCGGGCGCCGTCGAGGACATCGAGACGAACGGCGGCCCCGCGGGGGGCCGCCGCATCGTGCCGATGTGCTGGTACGTCGCCCAGTGGTTCGACGAGCACCCGGAGAAGAGCGCGCTGCTCGCGCCCCGCTGACCGGCGCGGTCAGGCCGCGACGCGGTGCCGGCGCACCACGGCCAGGACGCCCGCGGCCAGCACCGCGACGGCGACGGGCCACGCCGCCGGACCACGCCCGGTCTCGACCGTGTCCGGCACCGTGTGCTCGCCGTCGGCCGGATCCGCAGGGGTCTCGGGCTCCGCCGGCGAGGTGGGAGTGTCGGGATCGGCCGGCTGACCCGGAGCCGGAGCGTCGTCGAACAGACCGGCCACGGGGAAGGTCACGAACCCCGGGATCCGCCCGTTCTCCCAGTCGTAGAGGTCCACGCGGGGGTCGCCGAACCGCACGGTCACCGTCCGCGTCGTCGTCACGCCGTCCCTCGTGGCCCGCAGGGTGACGGTGTCGGATCCGGTGAAGCCCTCGGGCGCCTGGTACACGTAGCCGCGCGGCCCGCCGGTCTCCTCCTCCGCCACCTCGACGACCCGACCCTCGGCCGGGCCCGCGACGAGCGTCAGCGGCGCCGCCTCATCGCCCGTGTACGAGGAGATGAACACGTGTCGCTGTAAGCGGCCATGAAAAGCTG
>NZ_JXSP01000122.1:0-18809 GCF_000946635.1 Micrococcus sp. MS-ASIII-49 | reverse complement strand
CGGCCGGGGCACTGGCCTGGGCCGCCGTGCCGCGCGCACCGGGGCCGCCCGCGCCGACGTCGCACCCGCCACCGCGCAGGCGGGCCCGGCCGCGCCGTCGTCGTCGGTGGTGCGGGAACACGCCGTCGCCGTGCCGCCCATGCCCGAGATCCCCGTGCGCCGCGGCCCGCTGGCCGGCGCGTACTCGGGCAACGTGCGCGCGGTGATGGAGCGGGCGTTCCTCTCCCTGAAGTCCAACAACTGGGTGGTGTTCTTCTCCGGGTTCTTCGAGCCCGTGCTCTACCTGGCCTCCCTGGGACTGGGTCTCGGTGCGCTGGTCGGCGACGTGGCCGGCCCGGACGGCACCCCCGTCCCGTACGGCATGTACCTCGCCCCCGCACTGCTGGCGGTCTCGGCGATGAACGGCGCCATCTACGACTCCACGTGGAACGTGTTCTTCAAGCTGCGCTACGCGAAGACGTACCAGACCATGCTCTCCACGCGGCTGGGCCCGCTGGACGTGGCGCTCGGGGAGATCGCGATGGCGCTGCTGCGCGGGCTGATCTACGCGGTCGGCTTCCTGATCGTCATGACCGTGGCCGGGCTCGTCACCTCGTGGACGGCGCTGCTCATGATCCCCGGCGCCCTGCTCGTGGCGCTGGGCTTCGCCTCCCTCGGCATGGCGGTGACGAGCTGGATGAAGACGTTCCAGCACATGGACTGGGTCCAGATCGTGCTGATGCCCATGTTCCTGTTCTCGGCCACGTTCTTCCCGCTCGCGGTCTACCCGGAGCCGATCCAGTGGGTGATCCGCGTGTTCCCGCTGTGGCACGCCGTGGAGATGATGCGCGCCCTCGCGGTGGGCGTGCTGAGCTGGGCGACCGCCGGCCACGTCCTCTACTTCGTGGTGATGGCCGGCGTCGGGGTGTGGCTCGCCGCCCGCCGGCTCGGCGCGCTGTTCCTGCGCTGAGGCCCCCGCGGGCCGGTCAGGCCGCGCGCGCGGCGCGGCGCCGCCGGACCACGTCCAGGGCCGCGACCGCGGCGGTGAGCGCCCAGCACACGGCCACCATGCCCATGGCGGTCGAGGCCGCGTGCGCGTACGCCGCGGCCGACGGCGGACCGGCGCTCTCGGCTGCGGCGCCGGCCAGGGCCGCGAAGAACGCGCCCGTCACCACGGACAGGCCCAGGGCGGTGCCGAGACGCTGCGCCGTCTGGGCGACGCCGCCGGCCGCCCCCGCCTCGTGGCCGGCGACGTCGTCCATCATCAGCACCTGCGTGCTGGTGAGCAGCAGGGCCTGCGAGGCCGACTGCACGATCAGCCCCACCCCCACGATCCACGGCGACCACGCGCCGGCCGCGCTGCGCTCGAACGCGAGCGCGAGCACCCCCAGCGACACGAGGCCCGCCAGAGCGCCGAGCAGCACGAGCACGGGCCCCCGCCGCTGCACCATCGAACCCACCCACGGGGACAGGGAGGCCACGACGACGGCGCCGGGCAGACCCACGAGGCCGGCCTCGAGCGGCGTGAACCCCATGCCGCGCTGCAGGAAGATCGCCACGATCGCGAACACCGCCGGCATGGTGGCCAGGTAGATGGTGGACTCGAGCGCGCCGATCGTGAAGGACGGCCGCCGGAACAGTGCCGGGTCCACCATGGGCTGCACGCCGGTGGCCGACGCCCGGGCCTTCACGCGCTTCTCCCACAGCCACCACGCCGTCACGAGCGCGGCGGCGAGCACCAGCAGCCAGGCGGTGCCCGGGACGATGAACGGCACCATGAGGCTCACCCCGCCGGCGCCGAGCAGCAGGGCGCCCACCGGGTCGAGCGCGGCGATCCCGCGTGGTCCGGGGGCGGGGGGCAGGCCGTGCACGCGGGTGGGCGGCGGCAGCCAGAGGGCGCCCATCGCGACGGCGGCCAGGCCCACGGGCACGTTCATGAGGAACGTGGAGCGCCAGCCCCACTCGGGGCCGAACGCGCCGAGGAACAGCCCGCCGAGCAGGGGCCCCACGGCCACGCCGAGGCCCACCACGGTGCCGAAGAGCCCGTAGGCCCGCCCGCGGGCGCGGCCGTGGAAGTTCGACTGGATGAACCCGATGACCTGGGGGTTGAACACGCCCGCGCCCAGGCCCGTGAGCAGGCGCCCGGCATTGAGCAGCAGAGTGTCCCCGGCCAGGCCGGAGAGCAGGGAGCCGAGCATGTACAGCGTGATGCCCGCCAGGAACAGGCTCTTGCGGCCCCACAGGTCGCCGGCGCGGCCCGCGGCCACGAGCACGGTGCCGAACGTCAGCGTGTACCCCGCCAGCACCCACTGCAGATCCGCGCTCGTGGCGTCCAGGCCCGACTCGATGGCCGGCAGCGCCACGTTCACCACGGACACGCTCATCAGCGCGAGGAAGAGCGGCATGAGCAGTGCGGTGAGGATGCGGCGCTGGTCAGGGGTGAAGGCCCCGGACGCGGGGTCGGCGGGGTGCGGGGGGCGGGGGGTCATCGCCTCAGGATAGGTACCGACGCGGGCCGCCCGATTCGGAGCGCACCCCGCGATGCGGGATGATGGAGGGCAGACCCCACGAGCCCCTCCGGAGGAGCACCCATGTCCCAGTCCCTGACCCCCGGTCCCGACGGCGCGCGCCGCGGCCCCCGCGCCGGCCTGCGCGTGGGATCGCTCGGCTTCGTCGCGATGATCGTCATCCTGATCGTGGCGATCATCTTCGCCGCGAACCAGAACGACGTGATCGGGTGGCTCGTGGTCGCGGTCGCCGCCGGCTGGCTCGTGTTCGCGGTGGTCGTGTACCTGCAGATGCGCCGTGGCGTCCAGGCCGCGGGCCGCAAGGTGGACACCGCCATGCAGAACGCCCGCGCCGACGTCGCCGCCCTGCGCGGCCGCGACGCCGACGCCGCCGCCCCCGCGGTGGTCCCGCCGGCACCGGCCGCGGACCCCCTGCGGGACACCAAGCTGGACCACTCGTTCAAGATCGCCCAGGTGCAGGTGCGCGTCGTGCGCGAGCAGCTCGCCGCGGGCCAGGGCATGGACCGTGAGATGGTGGACCGCGCCCTGGAGACCATCGACATCACGGCCTCCAACGCCCGCGACATGATCAAGGAGTCCCGGGCCGGCGGCGCCGAGGGCCCGGTGAGCGGGACGGTGATCGGCTGATGACGGCGCTGCCCGAGAAGGACCCCGTCACCGGGAAGTACCCCGAGCCCGCCGAGGGCGAGCCCGTGGTGCACGCCAACGCCGGGGCGCCCAAGGCCGACGGCGCCGTGCGCGTGGCCACCGTGAACGTCAACGGCATCCGCGCCTCGCACCGCAAGGGCATGCGGGAGTGGTTCGCCGGCCGCGGCGTGGACGTGCTCACCCTCCAGGAGGTGCGCGCCCCCGCGGACGTCACGGCGCAGCTGGTCCGCGAGATCGTGGGCGAGGACTGGGACGAGGTGCACCTGGCGGACGCCGTGGCCGCCGCCAAGGGGCGGGCCGGCGTTGCGATCGCCTCGCGGTTCCCGCTCGGCGAGGTCCGCACCGGCATCGCCGACGCCGACGGGTACTTCGACGACGCCGGCCGCTGGATCGAGGCCGACCTGCGCCTGCCGGACGGCTCGCCGCTGACCGTGGTCTCCGCGTACGTGCACTCGGGCGAGGTCGACACCCCGAAGCAGGTGGACAAGTACCGGTTCCTCGACGAGATGGTCCGCCGCCTCTCCGAGCTGGCTGCGGGGGAGGGGCACGCCCTCGTCACGGGCGACCTCAACGTGGGCCACACCGAGCTGGACATCAAGAACTGGAAGGGCAACGTGAAGAAGGCCGGCTTCCTGCCCGAGGAGCGCGCCTACTTCGACCGGTTCTTCGGCGAGCTCGGCTTCACGGACGTGCACCGCGCCCTCGCCGGGCCGGTGCCGGGCCCGTACACGTGGTGGTCCATGCGCGGCAAGGCCTTCGACAACGACGCCGGGTGGCGCATCGACTACCACATGGCGACCGCGGGCCTGGCCGAGCGGGCGACGACCGCCGTCGTGGACCGCGCCCCCAGCTGGGGCACCCGCTTCTCCGACCACGCCCCGCTCGTGGTCGACTACCAGTTCTGACCGTGCAGGAGAGACCCGAGGCTGAGATGACCATGAAGAAGAACTCCGTGCAGGACGTCCTGGCCCAGGACGCCGCCGCCACCGCCCACCTGGCCGGCGCGTCCGCCCGGCACCGCGTGCTCTCCGGCATGCAGCCCTCGGCGGACTCCCTCCACCTGGGCAACTACCTCGGCGCCCTCGTGAACTGGGAGCGCACCCAGGCCGACTTCGAGGCGTTCTTCTTCATCCCCGACCTGCACGCCATCACCGTGCCGCAGGACCCGGCCGCGCTCGCGGAGCGCACGCGGGTGGCCGCCGCGCAGTTCATCGCCGGCGGCATCGACCCCGAGCGCTCCACGCTGTTCGTCCAGTCCCAGGTGCCCGAGCACGCGCAGCTGGCCTGGGTGCTGACCTGCATGACCGGCATGGGCGAGGCCATGCGCATGACCCAGTTCAAGGACAAGTCCGCCAAGCAGGGCGCGGACGCGGCCGGGGTCGGCCTGCTCGCGTACCCCATGCTCATGGCCGCGGACATCCTGCTCTACCAGCCGCATGGCGTGCCCGTGGGCGACGACCAGCGCCAGCACGTGGAGCTCACCCGCGACCTCGCCCAGCGCTTCAACCACCGCTACGGCGAGACGTTCGTGGTCCCGACCGGCTTCTACCCGGAGACCGGCGCGCGCATCTACGACCTGCAGGACCCCACGTCGAAGATGTCCAAGTCCGCGGCGTCCCCGAACGGGCTCATCAACATCCTCGAGGAGCCGAAGAAGACCGCCAAGAAGATCAAGTCCGCGGTCACCGACGACGGCACTGAGGTGCGCTTCGACCGCGAGGCCAAGCCCGGCGTCTCCAACCTGCTGACCATCCTCTCCGCGGTGTCCGCCACACCGATCCCGCAGCTCGAGGAGGAGTTCGTCGGCAAGATGTATGGGCACCTCAAGGTCGCGGTGGCGGACGCCGTCGTCGAGCGCCTGGCCCCCGTGCGTGAGCGCGCCCTCGCGCTGCTGGACGACCCCGCCGAGCTCGACCGCATCCTCGCCGCCGGCGCCGAGAAGGCCCGCGCCGTGGCCACGCCCGTGCTCGAGGACGTCTACGCCAAGGTCGGCTTCCTGCCGCCGCTGCGCTGAGCAGGGCCGCACCGGCCCCCCGACGACGGCCCGCGCCCCCGACCTGTGGGGGCGCGGGCCGTCGTGTTTCTCCGACTCGAGGTGGAGGCGGCGGTGCGTGCGCGGCTGTCAGGATGGAGGCACCGCCTCCGCTCCTGCCGCAGCGGGGGCGAGCCCCACCGACAGAGGAGTGCCGGAGCCATGTCCACCGCTGTCCCCATCCCCGCCGTCGCCGAGGTCCCGCCCGGCGCCGAACCCGTCCTGGAGACGGAGAACCTCGTCAAGGTCTACGGTCGCGGGGCGTCCCGCTTCGACGCGCTGAAGGGCATCACCCTGCAGATCCAGCGCGGCGAGTCCCTGGCCGTCGTCGGCAAGTCCGGCTCCGGCAAGTCCACCCTGATGCACCTGCTGGCGCTGCTGGACCAGCCCTCCGCCGGCGTCGTCGCGATGGACGGCCGTCCCGTCTCCCAGCTCAAGGCCGCGGAGATCTCCCAGCTGCGCAACGAGCGGTTCGGCTTCGTGTTCCAGCAGTTCTTCCTGAACCCGAACCAGACGGTCCTGGAGAACACCGTGCTGCCGCTGAAGATCGCCGGCGTGGGCCGGGCCCAGCGCACCCGCCGCGGCATGGCGGTGCTCGAGCGGCTCGAGCTCGCGGACAAGGCGCAGAACAAGGCCACGGACCTCTCCGGCGGCCAGAAGCAGCGCGTGTGCATCGCCCGTGCGCTCGTGAACAACCCGACGGTGCTGTTCGCGGACGAGCCCACGGGCAACCTGGACTCCGCCACCTCGGCGGCCGTGGAGGACATCCTCTTCGGCCTGCACCGCGACGAGGGCATCACCCTCGTGGTGGTCACGCACGACGACGACCTGGCCGCGAAGTGTGACCGTCGCGTCGAGCTGCAGGACGGCGTGGTCATCGCCGACGAGCGCGTCGGCACCGAGCGGGACGGAGCGCGGGCATGAAGGCCACCGACGTCGCGGGCACGGCGCTCGCCAACACGATGCGCTCCAAGCTGCGCACCTTCCTCACCGTCGTCGCGATCGTGATCGGCGCATTCACGCTGACCCTCACCACGGGGCTCGGCGCGGGCATCAACAAGTACGTGGACAACGTGGTCGAGGGCTTCGGCAAGCCCGGCGAGCTGACCGTGATGAAGCAGCAGGACATGTCCTCGGCCGGTGCGGCGAGCGGTTCGCCCCAGGAGTACACGGAGCAGGACGCCGCCGGCGGCGAGATGTTCGGCATGCCGCTGCTCACGCAGGAGGACCTCGCCGCGATCGAGGACACCGAGCACGTCACCGAGGTGAAGACCTATCGGGTGGCCGAGCCGGAGTACATCCAGGGCCCGGACGACCGCAAGTGGCAGACCGGCTTCATGGGCAGCTCCGGCGAGATCGACATGCTCACCTTCTCGGCCGGCCGTGCCCCCGAGGCCGGCGCCGCGGAGATCGTCATGCCCGAGTCGTGGGTGGAGGACCTGGGCGCCGGCGACGCCGAGGACCTGGTCGGCACGGAGCTGACCGTCGTGGCGGCGACCCCGCTGCAGGAGCACAAGTCCGTGACGGCCACCGTGGTCGGTGTGACGAAGGCGGCCGCGTCCGGTGCGGGCACCGCCCCGACGCCGTCGGAGTCGCTCGAGCAGGAGATCTACGACATCACGACGGAGGGCCTGCCGGAGTCGCAGCGGAACACCTACTTCCAGGCCACGGCGATCGTGGAGGACCCGGAGGCGAACGAGGACGCCGTGAAGCAGGCGCTGGCCGACCAGGGCCTGCTGGCGCAGACCCTCGAGGAGCAGCTCGGCGTGATCCGCGGCATCATCGACGCCGTCACGTGGGTGCTCACCGGCTTCGCGCTCATCGCGCTGCTCGCCGCCAGCTTCGGCATCATCAACACCCTGCTCATGGCGGTGCAGGAGCGCACCCGGGAGATCGGCCTCATGAAGGCCCTCGGCATGACCGGCGGGAAGATCTTCGGCCTGTTCACCATGGAGGCCGTCGTGATCGGCCTGCTCGGCTCGCTGATCGGCATCGGCCTGGGCGTCGCCGTCGGACTCATCGCGAACCAGGTGCTGACCACCGGCCCCCTCAGCGGCGTCACCGGCCTGGTCCTGTTCGCGGTCAACCCCCTCGCCCTGCTGCTGATCCTGCTGCTGATCGTGGCCATCGCGTTCATCGCCGGCACCTTGCCCGCCCTGCGTGCGGCCCGGAAGGATCCCATCGAGGCACTGCGACACGAGTGATCCTGCCGCCGCGCCCGTCATCACCATCACCGTCACCCACGACACCGAGGAGCTCACCATGACCACCGATCGACCGAACCCGGACCCGAACCCGGAGCAGCCCGCCGTGGGCTCCCGCTACGGCACGCAGCCCTACGCGGCCCCGGGCTACGGCGCCCAGCCGGGCAGCCCGTACGGCATCGTCCCGGAGCCGGCCGCGTTCCCCGCGCTCCTGACGCTGACGCTCACGTCGCTCGCGCTGTACGTGCTGTCCTCCCTGCCGGCCCTGTTCGGCGGCGAGGAGAGCATCGAACGCATGCGGGACTCCCTTCGCCAGAGCGGCCTCACCCCCGAGCAGGTGGAGGAGATCGCGCCTGTCGTGGGCGCCTCCGTGACGGTGGGCACGATCATCGTCCTGCTCATCGGCGTGGCCCTGTACGCCCTGGTGTACTTCAACCTCCGCGGGGCCAAGAACTGGGCCCGCATCCTCGGCATCGTCGTCGGGATCCTGGGCACCCTCAGCGCCGTCGGCGGCATCTTCTCCTTCGTGACCTACCCCGGCATCGGCGGCGTGCTGGCCTCCGTGCTCAGCCTGGCGCTGGTGATCGTGAACATCCTGTGGCTGGTCAAGGCCTTCAACCCGCAGGTCGCGGCCTACACCCGTCAGGGCCGCCGCGCCTGACCCCGACGCCGTTCGCCGGCGGCGAGTCCTGGGTCGCCAGCCCTCGCCCCGGCGTCGGCCAGCGGAGACCATGGCGACATGGCCTCCGATCATCGACCCCCGCATCCCGTGTCCCCCCACCCCGACGACCTGGACGGCGGCGGGCGGCCCGTGGTGGGCCCGGATGAGGCGCGGCGGCGCATCGCCGGGCACTCCGGCCCGGACGCCCGCCCGCTGATCCGCCCCGACGCCCGCACCCCCGGCGTGTTCCGGGCGCTGCTCGGGTTGACGGTGGCATCCGCGGTCCTCTATGCCGCGTCGATCCTGCGCAACCTCCTCCCGGGCGCGGCCCAGGACATCGCGGACTCGCTGCCCGAGGGCGGCGCGCAGTCGCCCGCGATGACCGCCGAGGCCATCGAGGGCGCCCTCACCGGCAGTGCCTGGTTCGCGACCCTGCTGGGTCTGGCGGTCTACGCGATCGTCCTCGTCGGGCTGACCCGGCACAGCAACACGGCGCGCATCATGGGTGCCCTGTTCGCCTCGATCGCCATCTTCGTGACGCTGCTGGGGGCCATCCGCCTGTTCGTCTTCCCCGCCGGGGACGTGGTGCTGCCCCTGGTCCTGGGCGGGCTGTTCGCGCTCGTGAACGCGGCCTGGCTCGTGTGCGCCTTCAACCCGGGCCTCGCAACGACCTTCCTGCGCCGCCGGGCATGATGGGGGCATGCACCCCCTCGACGACGATCCCCACGAGACCACGGACCCCGCCCCCGATCTCGCGTCGCTGCGTCCCCTGCGCCTGTTCCAGACCGTCACGGCCGTCACGGGCGCACTGAGCGCGGCCGGCGTGGGGGGCGTGCTCGCGCTGCAGTCGACGCCCGGCTACGCCCGCGCCGTGCTGGAGGCGCGCTCCTGGGGCGCGAGCGAGGTCACCGACGCCGACGTCGCCGCGTTCCTCACCCCGGCGGGGGCGTGGCCGGTGGCCGCCGCGGCGGTGGTCGTCCTGACCCTGGTGCTCCTGGCCGGCATCACCCGCCGCATCCGGGCCGTGCGCCCCGTGGGGAGCGTGCTCGTGGTGCTGGGGATGCTCACGGCGGCCTTCTGGATGGTCGACGGTGGACGGATGGTGCAGGACGGGGGAGGGGGGCCGGTCGTGCTGGGTGCCGTCGTCGGGATGCTCGTGTCCAGCGCGGTGTGGCTGCGTGTGGCGCACCGGCGGGAGACGCGCGACGCCTTCGACGTCTGAGCTCGGACCGCCTCCGCCTCCGGTCCCGCCCCCGTCCCCACGCCGAGGCCCGCAGACACGCCGCTACACCGGGCCGGTGACGGCGCGTCTGCGGGCCTCGGCGGGAGGGGCACCCCTCCACGACGACGGCGGCCCGCCTCCTCGAGCGAGGAGACGGGCCGCCGTCGTGGTGCGGGGGATCAGAACTGGCGGGCCAGGATGGCCCGCTTCACCTCGGAGATCGCCTTGGTCACCTGGATGCCGCGGGGGCACGCGTCGGTGCAGTTGAAGGTCGTGCGGCAACGCCACACGCCCTCCTTGTCGTTCAGGATCTCCAGGCGCATGTCGCCGGCCTCGTCACGCGAGTCGAAGATGAACCGGTGCGCGTTGACGATGGCGGCCGGGCCGAAGTACTGGCCGTCCGTCCAGAACACCGGGCAGGACGAGGTGCACGCGGCGCACAGGATGCACTTCGTGGTGTCGTCGTAGATCGCCCGGTCGGCCTGGGACTGGTAGCGCTCCTTGGTGGGCGCGTGGCCCTCGGCGACCAGGAACGGCATGATCTCGCGGTAGGACTGGAAGAACGGGTCCATGTCCACGATCAGGTCCTTCTCCACCGGCAGGCCCTTGATGGGCTCCACCAGGATGGGCTTGGACAGGTCGAGGTCCTTCAGGAGCGTCTTGCAGGCCAGGCGGTTGCGGCCGTTGATGCGCATGGCGTCGGAGCCGCACACGCCGTGGGCGCAGGAGCGGCGGAACGACAGGGTGCCGTCGTGGTCCCACTTGACCTTGTGCAGGGCGTCCAGCACGCGGTCGGTGCCGTACATGGTCAGGCGCCACTCGTCCCAGTAGGACTCCTCGGAGGACTCCGGGAGGTAGCGGCGGACCTTGAGCACGATGTCGAAGCTCTCGACCTCGCCTGCGCCGCCACCGGCGGACTGGGTCTGCGCCTGGGCCACGGGGGCCTCGGTCTCGGTTGCTGAGTGGCTCATCAGTACTTACGCTCCATCGGCTGGTAACGGGTCACGACGACGGGCTTGGTCTCGAAGCGGATGCCCTTGACGCCCTCCATCTCCGCGGTCTCGTCACGGTAGATCATGGTGTGCGCCATGAAGTTCTCGTCGTCGCGGTCGGGGTAGTCCTCGCGGTAGTGCCCGCCGCGGGACTCCTTGCGGCCCAGGGCCGCGAGGGTCATGGCCTCGGCGATGTCCAGGAGGTAGCCCAGCTCCATGCCCTCGAGCAGGTCGAGGTTGAAGCGGTGGCCCTTGTCCTGGACGGACACGTTCTCGTAGCGGCCGCGCAGCTCCTCGATCTTGGCCAGTGCGCGGCGGATCGAGTCCTCGTCGCGGAAGACCTGCATGTCCGCGTCCATGGACTCCTGGAGCTCGGCGCGGATGTCCGCGACGCGCTCGGACCCGGTGGCGGAGCGCAGGTTCTCGATGTGCTCCACGGTCGGCAGCTCGCCGCCCTCGGGCAGCTCCACCCAGTCCGCCTGCACGGCGTACTCGGCGGCGTAGATGCCGGCGCGGCGGCCGAACACGTTGATGTCCAGCAGCGAGTTGGTGCCCAGGCGGTTGGACCCGTGCACGGACACGCAGGCCACCTCGCCGGCGGCGTACAGGCCCGGCACGACGGTGTCGTTGTCCTGGAGGACCTCGGCCTTGATATTCGTGGGGATGCCGCCCATGAAGTAGTGGCAGGTGGGGAACACCGGCACCGGCTCCGTGTAGGGCTCGACACCCAGGTAGGTGCGGGCGAACTCGGTGATGTCCGGGAGCTTCTCGTCGATGTGCGAGGGCTCCAGGTGCGTCAGGTCGAGCAGCACGTAGTCCTTGTTGGGGCCGGCGCCGCGGCCCTGACGGACCTCCTCGGCCATGGACCGGGCCACGATGTCGCGCGGGGCGAGGTCCTTGATGGTGGGGGCGTAGCGCTCCATGAAGCGCTCGCCGTCCGCGTTGCGGAGGATGCCGCCCTCGCCGCGCGCGGCCTCGGAGAGCAGGATGCCCAGGCCGGCCAGGCCGGTCGGGTGGAACTGCACGAACTCCATGTCCTCCAGCGGCAGGCCCGCGCGGTAGGCGATGGCCATGCCGTCTCCGGTGAGCGTGTGGGCGTTCGAGGTGGTCTTGTACACCTTGCCGGCGCCGCCGGTGGCGAAGATGACCGACTTGGCCTGGAAGACGTGGATCTCGCCGGTGGCCAGCTCGTAGGAGACGACGCCGGCGGTGCGCTTCTGCTTGTAGGCGGTGCCGTCCTCGCGCACGGCGTCCTCCTCCACCAGCAGCAGGTCGAGCACGTAGAACTCGTTGAAGAACTCCACGTTGTGCTTGACGCAGTTCTGGTACAGCGTCTGGAGGATCATGTGGCCGGTGCGGTCCGCGGCGTAGCAGGCGCGGCGCACGGGCGCCTTGCCGTGGTCACGGGTGTGGCCGCCGAAGCGGCGCTGGTCGATCTTGCCCTCGGGGGTGCGGTTGAAGGGCAGGCCCATCTTCTCGAGGTCCAGCACCGCGTCGATGGCCTCCTTGGCCATGACCTCCGCGGCGTCCTGGTCCACGAGGTAGTCGCCGCCCTTGACGGTGTCGAACGTGTGCCACTCCCAGTTGTCCTCCTCGACGTTGGCGAGGGCCGCGCACATGCCGCCCTGGGCCGCGCCGGTGTGGGAACGCGTGGGGTAGATCTTGGTGAGGACGGCGGTGTGCGCGCGCTGACCGGCCTCGATGGCCGCGCGCATGCCCGCGCCGCCGGCGCCGACGATCACCACGTCGTACTTGTGCACCTGCATTCAGGTCTCTCTTTCTGGGTGTCTGTGACGCGGCGGCCGCTCGGGCCGGCCGCACCGCAGGGTGAGCGTTTCCGAGGTCAGCCGCAGAAGGCCGGGGAGCCCTCGAGCAGGGCGCCGGAGGCGTCCACCATGCAGGGATCGAAGGTGAAGATCACCAGGGTGCCGAGGATGATGATCACGGCCGTGGCGATGTACAGGATCATCGTCAGCCAGAAGCGGGCGCTGCCGCGACGGGTGTAGTCGTTGATGATCGTGCGCACGCCGTTGGCGCCGTGCAGCATGGCCAGCCACAGGAGGGCCAGGTCCCAGAACTGCCACAGCGGGTGCGCCCACTTGCCGGCCACGAAGCCGAAGTCGATGGCGTGGATGCCGTCGCCCACCAGCAGGTTGGTGGTCAGGTGCACGGCGATCAGCACGACGAGGAAGACGCCCGAGATGCGCATGAACAGCCAGGCGAGCATCTCGAAGTTGCCGCGGCCGCCGCCGTCGCGCGTGTACTTGGGGTCCAGACGGCGGCTGCGGGGCGCCGCGATGGTGGTCTCAGCGGTGGTGCTCATGGCTCAGTGACCTCCGAGTGCGAGGCTGAAGTGACGGATGGCGAAGCCCAGGGTCAGGACGACCCACAGCCCCAGCACGATCCACAGCAGGGTCTTGTGGTGCTGGGTGCCGCCCTTCCAGAAGTCGACCAGGATGATGCGCAGGCCGTTCAGGGCGTGGAAGATGATCGCCGCGACGAGGCCGGCCTCGCCGAGCGCGAAGTACCACGTCTTGTACGAGCCGATCACGGCGTTGTAGGCCTCGGGGGAGACCCGGACCAGGGCCGTGTCCAGCACGTGGACGAGCAGGTAGAAGAAGATGACGACGCCGGTGACGCGGTGGCCCACCCAGGACCACATGCCGCCGTGGCCCCGGTACAGGGTTCCGCGGCCGTTCTTGGCCGGGGCCTGCGCAGTGGCGCTAGACACGGTTGATACCTCCAGGGGGAATGCACGATCCCGGTCCTCCGCCGTGGGACGACGACGGGCAGGGGCGTGTGCGAGTGGATTCCTCCACCTAGGGTAGACCCTTCCCGCGCCTCCGTGCCCGACCGGGACCCGGGCGACCACTGTGACGCGTGCGGCGCCCCGCCGCCGTCCTGTTCGGTCTGGGCTGTGCCCCGCCTGGGACGCGTCGAGTGGTCCCCCGTCCGGACGGTTCCGTAGTCTGGCCCGGTGAGCACCGATCCGAACCTGACCGATGCCCCGCGCGAGGCCGCGCCGGGCACGGCCCTGTCCCGCTTCCACGCCGTGATCCCCGCCGGGGGCGTGGGCACCCGCCTGTGGCCCCTCTCGCGGGCCGCCGCGCCGAAGTTCCTCCACGACCTCACCGGCTCGGGCCAGACCCTGATCCGTGCCACGTGGGACCGTCTGGCGCCCCTGGCCGCGGGCATGCTCGTGGTGACCGGGGAGGCCCACCGGGAGGCGGTGTGCACGCAGCTGCCGGCCCTGGCGGAGACGGATCTGGTGCTCGAGCCCTCGCCCAAGGACTCCGCGGCCGCCATCGGCCTGGCCGCGGCGATCCTCTCCCTGCGCGACCCGGACACGATCATGGGCTCGTTCGCGGCGGATCAGGTGATCTCCCCGGTGGAGGTCTTCCAGGACGCGGTGCGGCAGGCCGTCGAGACGGCGGCCACGGGCCGGATCGTGACCATCGGCATCGAGCCCACGCACGCGGCCACGGGCTTCGGCTACATCCGCCGGGGCCGCCGTCTCCGCGTGGCCGGCGCCCCGGACGCGCACGACGTCGCCGCGTTCGTGGAGAAGCCGGACCTGAAGGTCGCCCAGCAGTACGTGAAGTCCGGCCGCTACCTCTGGAACGCGGGCATGTTCGTGGCGCCCGTGGGCCTCATGCTGGCCCACCTCGAGGAGAACGAGCCCGCGCTGCACGCCGGCCTGATGGAGATCGCCCGCGCGTGGGAGACGCCGGAGCGGGACGAGGTCATGGCCCGGGTGTGGCCCGAGCTGACGAAGACCGCCATCGACTACGCCGTGGCCGAGCCCGCCGCCGCCGTCGGCGACGTGGCCGTGATCCCCGGCTCCTTCACGTGGGACGACGTGGGGGACTTCGCGGCGATCGCCCGCCTGAACCCGGTCAGGGACGCCTCCGGCATCACGGTGATCGGCGACACTCCGCGCGTGTACTCGGACGACGCGTCCGGCGTCGTGGTGACGGACACGAAGCGCGTCATCGCGCTGATCGGCATCGAGGACGTCGTCGTCGTGGACACCGAGGACGCGCTGCTGGTCACCACCACGGAGCACGCCCAGGAGGTCAAGAAGGCCGTCGAGGCGCTCAAGGCGGAGGGCGTGGACGAGGTCCTCTGACCGCGCCCTGGGCCGGGTCCGGCCCGCACCGACCGGCACCCCCGGAGTAGGGTGCTGGGCCATGACCACCTCCGACTCCGTGCTGACCGGGCCCCGTCCGACCTCCGTCCCCTCGGTGGGCCCCGTGGTGGCCGAGCTCGAGGACGAGATCGTGTCCTTCCGCCGGGACCTGCACCGGCATCCCGAGCTCTCCTATGAGGAGTACCGCACCACCGACCGCATCGTGGAGCTGCTCTCCGGCTACGGGCTCTCGCCCGTGCGGATGGAGTCCACGGGCGCCTACGTGGACGTCGGGGAGGGGCCGGTGGTGCTGGCCCTGCGCGCGGACATCGACGCGCTGCCGGTCGAGGAGGAGACCGGCCTGCCCTACGTGTCCGTCAATGACGGCGTCGCGCACGCGTGCGGCCACGACATGCACACCGCCGTCATGGCGGGTGTGGCCGTCGCCCTCGGCCGCATCCTCCGGGGGGCCACCGCCGACGCCGACCTGCGCGCGGTCGGCGAGCGGGTCCACGGCACGGTCCGCGTCATCTTCCAGCCCGCGGAGGAGCGGCTGCCCGGCGGCTCCCTGGCCGTGCTGCGCCAGGGGATCCTCGACGACGTTCCCCGCATCCTGGCGGCGCACTGCGACCCCCAGGTCGACGTCGGCTCGATCGGCACCCGCATCGGCGCCATCACCTCGGCGGCGGACACCATCCGGATCACCCTCACCGGACGCGGTGGGCACACCTCGCGGCCCCACCTCACCGAGGACATGGTCTTCGCCCTGTCCCAGATCGCCGTGAACGTGCCCGCCGTGCTCTCCCGGCGGATCGACGTGCGCTCGGCCGTCTCGGTGGTGTGGGGGCAGATCGCCGCCGGCAGCGCGCCCAACGCGATCGACAACACCGGCTACCTGGCCGGGACCATGCGCTGCCTCGACGCGGACGTGTGGGAGGAGGCCGGTGCGCTGCTCGACGAGGTGGTCCGGCAGGTCGCCGCGCCGTACGGCGTGCACGTGCAGCTCGAGCATGTGCGCGGCGTCCCGCCGGTGCACAACACCGAGGGCGAGACGGCGCTGATCGAGACCGCGGCGCGGCGGGAGCTCGGCTCGCGGGCGATCGTCCTGACCCCGCAGTCGATGGGCGGCGAGGACTTCGCCTGGATGACCCAGCAGGTGCCCGGCTCCATGCTGCGCCTGGGAACCCGGTCCCCGGGTGGCCCCATCTACGATCTGCACCGCGGCGACTACGCGCCGGACGAGCGGGCCATCGGCGTGGGCATGCGGGTCTTCACCGCCGCCGCGCTGCAGGTGCTCACGGGCGAGGACCACCACTGATCCCGCCGCCCGCCCCCGCCGGAGGGGACGGGCCAACCGTTCGGTAGACTCGCGCTCATCCGGACGGGGCCACCCGCACGGGCCCCGTCTTTCCGCGGCCAGCGGCCGCGGACCTCGCACCGTGCCTTCCGAAATGAGGACCCCATGGGCATCGCCACCCCGTCGGCCGCGCGCCGCCGTCGTCTCCTGCTCCCCGCGGCCGCGCTCGGCGTCTCCGGCCTGCTGCTGACCGCGTGCGGCGCCCCGCCGGAGCAGTCCGAGGCCTCGGGCTCCGGCGCCGCCGAGAGCGAGGCCATCGCCACCGTGGACGGCGTCGGCTCGGACAACAACGACTACAAGGCCTGCATCGTCTCGGACGAGGGCGGCTTCGACGACCGCTCCTTCAACCAGTCCTCCTACGAGGGCCTCAAGGCCGCCGAGAAGGCCTACGGCATCACCACCAGCGAGGCCGAGTCGAACGAGCCCAGCGAGTTCACCCCGAACGTGACCGCCATGGTCAACGCCGACTGCGACGCTGTCATCGGCGTGGGCTTCCTCCTCGGCGACGCCATGAAGCCGATCGCCGCGCAGCACACCGACACCCACTTCTTCGGCGTGGACGTCACCGCGGAGGGCTTCTCCGACAACTTCCAGAAGCTCACCTACGACACGGCGCAGGCGGCGTTCCTGGCGGGGTACCTGGCGGCGGGCACCACCGAGACCGGCACCGTGGCCACCTACGGCGGCATGGAGATCCCCACCGTCACCATCTTCATGGACGGCTTCGCCCGCGGCGTGGAGCACTACAACGAGGTCAAGGACAAGGACGTCAAGGTCCTGGGCTGGGACAAGGACGCGAAGATCGGCTCCTTCACGGGCGACTTCAAGAACGTGGCCAACGGCAAGACGAACACCGCCAACTTCATCAACGAGGGCGCCGACATCGTGATGCCGGTGGCCGGCCCCGTGGGCCTGGGCACCCTGGACGCCGTCCGCGAGGCGAACCAGGGCGGCAAGGACGTCAAGGTCATCTGGCCGGACTCGGACGGCTACGAGTCCACCAAGGACGGCAACCTGATCCTCACCTCGGTGAAGAAGAACATGGGCCAGTCCGTCTCCGACGTGATCGCCGCGGACCTGAAGGACGAGTTCTCGGCTGAGCCCTACGTGGGCACGCTGGAGAACAAGGGCGTCGAGCTGGCCCCGTTCCACGACTTCGAGGACACGGTGCCGCAGGAGCTCAAGGACGAGCTCAAGGACCTCGAGGCCAAGATCGTCTCGGGCGAGCTGAAGGTCGGCTCGGAGTACTCCCCGGAGGCCTGACCCGCCTCGCCACCGCCGCAGGGCCGGCCCGGACCCCTCCGGACCGGCCCCGCGGCGCGCGGGCGCCAGGCCCGCCCCCGCCGCCGAGCGCGGCACCACGAGCATCGACCAGACGGAAGGCCCTCGATGAGGCTCGAACTGCGCGGGATCACCAAGCGCTTCGGCTCGTTCGCCGCGAACGAGGACGTGAACCTGACCGTGGAGTCGGGGCGGGTGCACACCCTCCTCGGCGAGAACGGCGCCGGCAAGTCCACCCTGATGAACGTCCTCTTCGGGCTCTACGAGCCCACCGAGGGGGAGATCCTGCTCGACGGCGAGCCCGTCCGGTTCTCCGGTCCCGGTGAGGCCATGCGCGCGGGCATCGGCATGGTGCACCAGCACTTCATGCTCGTGCCCGTCTTCACGGTGGCCGAGAACGTGGCCCTCGGCGACGAGCACACCCGTGCCCTGGGCGTGCTCGACCTCGAGGCCACCCGCCGGCGGATCCGGGAGATCTCCGCCCAGTACGGCTTCGACGTGGACCCGGACGCCGTCGTCGAGGACCTGCCCGTGGGCGTGCAGCAGCGCGTCGAGATCATCAAGGCCCTCGTCCGCGACGCACGCATCCTCATCCTGGACGAGCCGACCGCCGTGCTCACCCCCCAGGAGACCGACGAGCTGCTCGGCATCATCCGGCAGCTGCGGGAGGACGGCACGGCGATCGTGTTCATCTCCCACAAGCTGCGCGAGGTCAAGGCCGTCTCGGACGACATCACCGTGCTGCGCCGCGGCCGCGTGGTCGGCACGGCGGACCCCTCCGCCGAGGCCGCCGAGCTGGCCGCCCTCATGGTGGGCCGGAGCGTCGTCCTCGAGCGGCGCAAGACGGCCCCGACCCTGGGGGAGGAGACGTTCCGCGTCGAGGACCTCTCCGTCGTCTCGCCCACGGGCCAGGTGCTGCTGGACGCCGTGTCCTTCGCCGTCCGCCAGGGCGAGGTGCTCGCCGTGGCCGGTGTGCAGGGCAACGGGCAGACCGAGCTGACCGAGGCGATCATGGGCCTGGTCAAGGCCACCGGCTCCGTCACCCTGGACGGCCGGGAGCTGATCGGCCGGTCCACCCGCCAGATCATCCGCGCCGGCGTCGGCTTCGTGCCCGAGGACCGCTCCACGGACGGGCTCGTCGGCCCGTTCTCCGTGGCGGAGAACATGGTGCTCAACCGGTACGACGTCGCCCCGGCCGGCAACGCCGTGCAGATGCGCCCCGCCGCGGTGCGGGCGCTCGCCGAGCGCCGCGTGGCCGAGTTCGACGTCCGCACCCAGGGCGTGGACCTGCCGGTCTCCTCCCTCTCGGGAGGCAACCAGCAGAAGGTCGTCATGGCCCGCGAGCTCGTGGACGGGCTGCGCCTGTTCATCGCCTCGCAGCCCACGCGCGGCGTGGACGTCGGCTCGATCGAGTTCCTGCACGACCGGATCATCGCCGAGCGCGACGCCGGCACCCCCGTGCTGATCGTCTCCACCGAGCTGGACGAGGTCCTCGAGCTGGCCGACCGGATCGCCGTGATGTACCACGGGCGGATCGTCGGCATCGTGCCGGGGGACACCTCGCGCGAGACGCTCGGCCTCATGATGGCCGGCCAGACCCCCGACGACGCGGCCCTCGCCTCCGGCACGGACGTCGCCGCGGACACGCCCGGCACCACCGGCGCGGCGCCCGCCGCCCACCCCACCACGGAAGGAGAGCGCCCGTGAGCACCGCCGCCCCGCAGCGCCCGGCCCCCGCGCCCGACGCGGCCACCCGGCCCGCCCCCCCCCCCCCCC
>NZ_JXSP01000121.1:0-383 GCF_000946635.1 Micrococcus sp. MS-ASIII-49 | reverse complement strand
ACGCGGCCACCCGGCCCGCCCCCGCCGACTCCGCCCTGCGCCGGATCCTCTCGGGCAACGGCACGGTCACCGTCCTGGCGATCCTGCTGTCCCTGCTCATCTCCGGTCTGCTGATCATCGCCGTGGACGAGGACGTCCGTGACGCCGCCGGCTACTTCTTCGCCCGCCCGGGCGACCTGCTGTCCGCCGCCTGGGCCGCGTTCGCCGGAGCCTTCGCGGCCCTGTTCCGCGGCGCCGTCTTCAACTACCGGGCCTCGGACGCGACGGGCATGCTCTACCCGCTCACCGAGACCCTCACCGTGGCGACCCCGCTGATCATCATCTCGCTGGGCATCGCCATCGCCTTCCGGGCGGGTCTGTTCAACATCGGCGGCCAGGGCCAG
>NZ_JXSP01000120.1:0-4954 GCF_000946635.1 Micrococcus sp. MS-ASIII-49 | reverse complement strand
CGCGATCGTGGCCGGCGTCCTCGTGTCCTGGCTGCTCGCCGTGTTCTCGATCAAGTACCTGGTCAACCAGGTGATCGTCGGCGTCGTGCTCAACGTGCTCGTGGCCGGCCTGACGAGCTTCCTGTACTCCACCGTCCTCACGGGCGGGGACACCGAGCTCAACGCGCCGCCGCACTTCCCGAACCTGCGGATCCCGGGCCTGGCGGACATCCCCGTGCTCGGGCCCATCCTGTTCGACCAGACGATCCTGGGCTACGCGATGTACCTGCTCGTCATCGCGCTGTGGTTCGCCCTGTTCCGCACCCGCTGGGGCCTGCGCGTGCGCGCCGTGGGCGAGCACCCCAAGGCCGCGGACACCGTGGGCATCGACGTGAACCGCACGCGGTACGCCGCCGTCCTGCTGGGCGGTGCGGTGGCCGGCATGGGCGGGGCGTTCTTCACGCTCGTCTCCGCGTCGTCCTTCACCAAGGAGATGACGGCGGGCCAGGGCTTCATCGCGCTCGCGGCCGTGATCTTCGGCCGCTGGAACCCGATCGGCGCGTTCTTCGCGGCGCTGCTGTTCGGCTTCGCCACCAACATGCAGTACGTCCTGGCGATCCTCGGCACCCCGGTGCCGAGCCAGTTCATGGCGATGCTCCCGTACCTCGTCACGGTGTTCGCCGTGGCCGGCCTCGTGGGCCGCTCGCGCGGCCCGGCCGCCTCGGGCGTGCCGTACGTGAAGGAGTAGCCGTGGCGGACGGGCAGCACACGACGACGGCGCCGCGCGTGGACTGGGACCGGCTGCGGGCCGCGGCCCTGGCCGCCACGGAGCACGCCTACGTGCCCTACTCGGGGTTCCGGGTGGGCGCCGCCGCGCTCACCGACGACGGCCGCCTCGTCTCGGGCTGCAACATCGAGAACGCGTCCTACGGGCTGACCCTGTGCGCCGAGTGCGCGCTGCTGGCCGACCTGCGCATGGGCGGGGGCGGCCGACTGGCCGCGTTCGTGTGCGTGGACGGCGAGGGCGTGCTGACCATGCCCTGCGGGCGGTGCCGCCAGCTGCTGTACGAGTTCCGCGCCCCCGGGCTCGTGCTGCTCACCCCGGCGGGGGAGCGGGGGATCGACGCGGTGCTGCCGGACGCCTTCGGCCCGGCCGACCTGGAGCGGGCGGACCGTCCCTGACCTGCGGCGCGCTCCCGGGCCTGCTCGCTAGAGTCGGAGGCTGACCGTCGCAGCCGTCCTCCGAGGAGAACCCCATGACCGCGCAGCCGCAGGCCGAGCCCTTCGACGCCGTCGAGGTGATCCGCACCAAGCGGGACCGGGGGACGCTGTCCCCCGAGCAGATCGACTGGGTGGTGGACGCGTACACCCGCGGCGTGGTGGCGGACGAGCAGATGTCCGCCCTGGCCATGGCGATCCTGCTCAACGGCATGGACCGCGCCGAGATCGCCCGCTGGACGGACGCGATGATCGCCTCGGGTGAGCGCATGGACTTCGGCGGGCTCACCACCCCGGACGGCCGCCCCCTGGCCACCGCGGACAAGCACTCCACCGGCGGCGTGGGGGACAAGATCACCCTGCCGCTGGCCCCGCTCGTGGCCTCCTTCGGGGTGGCGGTGCCGCAGCTGTCCGGCCGCGGCCTCGGGCACACCGGCGGCACCCTGGACAAGCTCGAGGCGATCCCCGGGTGGCGGGCCGACCTCAGCAACGAGGCGATGCTGCGCCAGCTCTCCGAGGTGGGCGCCGTGATCTGCGCGGCCGGCTCGGGCCTGGCCCCGGCGGACAAGCGCCTGTACGCCCTGCGTGACGTCACCGGCACGGTGGAGGCCATCCCGCTGATCGCCTCCTCGATCATGTCCAAGAAGATCGCCGAGGGCACCGGCGCCCTGGTGCTGGACGTCAAGTGCGGCTCGGGCGCGTTCATGAAGGACGAGGCGTCCGCCCGCGAGCTGGCCCGGACCATGGTGGACCTCGGCCGGGACGCCGGGGTGGACACCTCGGCGCTGCTCACGGACATGTCCGTGCCCCTGGGCCGGACGGCCGGCAACGCCCTCGAGGTCCGCGAGTCGGTGGAGGTGCTCGCCGGCGGCGGCCCGGCCGACGTCGTGGAGCTCACCGTGGCGCTCGCCGCCGCGATGCTCGCCGGCGCCGGGGTCACGGACGTGGACCCGGCCGAGCACCTGGCCAACGGCCGGGCGATGGACGTGTGGAACCGGATGATCGAGGCCCAGGGAGGCGACCCCCGCGCGGCCCTCCCGACGGCGGCCCACACCGAGGACGTCGTCGCGGAGACGGACGGCGTCCTCACCGAGCTGGACGCGATGGCCGTGGGCCTGGCCGCGTGGCGCCTCGGCGCCGGACGGGAGCGGCAGGGCCAGGCCGTCCAGGCCGCGGCCGGCGTCGAGGTGCACGTGCGCCCCGGTGAGCGCGTGGCCCGGGGTCAGAAGGTGCTGACCCTGCACACGGACACGCCGGAGCGCTTCGAGCGGGCGAGGGCCGCGCTCGCCGGCGGGTGGGCCGTCGGCGAGCTCGACGACGACGCCGCCCGGACCCTGCGCGAGCGCTCCGTGATCCTGGACCGAATCGGCTGACCGGATGCTCGCGTGGCTCGAGGAGGCGATCCTCCACGCCTCCGCGCAGTGGTGGGTCCTGCCGCTGACGCTGCTGCTGTGCCTGCTCGACGGAATCGTGCCGATCTTCCCGTCGGAGTCGGTGCTGGTGGCCCTCGGCGCGATCGTCCGCGACGGGCACCCGTTCTCCCTGTGGGCGCTGTGGGGGGTCGGCTTCGCGGGCGCGTTCCTGGGGGACGTGGCCGCGTACGCGATCGGCCGTGCCGTGGGCGTGGAGCGGTTCCGGTGGATGCGGCTGCGGCGGGTGCGGGCCACGGTCGAGGTCGCCCGGCACCACCTGCACAGCCACGGCGCGCTGCTGCTGTTCACCGCCCGGTTCATCCCCGGCGGCCGCGTGGCCCTGAACCTCACGGCCGGCGCCACCCGCTATCCGCCGGTGCGGTTCGTGGCGCTGGACCTGCTCTCCACGGCCAGCTGGGCCGCGTACTCGATCATGATCGCGCGCCTGACCGCGGGCTGGCTGGAGAATCCGGTGCTGCAGATCGCCGTCTCCGTGACGGGTGCCGCGCTCGTGGGCCTGCTGCTGGACCGTCTGCTCAAGGCCCTGCTGCGCCGCCGGCTGGGCTCCGGGGTGAAGGGCCTCACCCTGGCCGAGCAGGAGGCCCTGCGCTGAGCGCCCTGCCGTAGAGTGACGCCCGTGACGACGACGCAGCTTCCGGACACCGCATCCCCCTCCCCGCTCGAGGTCGACCTGGCCGTCCTGCCCAAGGTCTCCCTCCACGACCACCTCGACGGCGGCCTGCGCGTGGGCACCGTCCTCGACCTGGCCCGCGAGGCCGGCGTCGAGGTCCCCGCGGACACCGTCGAGGGCCTGGCCGAGTGGATCGCCGGGCACGCCAACGGCGAGTCCCTCGAGAAGTACCTGCAGGTCTTCGCCCTGACCACCGCCGTGATGCAGACCCGCGAGCAGCTGCGCCGCGTGGCCCGCGAGTTCGTCGAGGACCTGGTCGCCGACGGCGTCGTCTACGGCGAGATCCGCTGGGCCCCCGAGCAGCACCTGGCCGGCGGGCTGACCCTGGACGAGGCCGTCGAGGCCGTGCAGGCCGGTCTGGACGAGGCGGTCGAGGCCGCCGACGCCGCGGGCCACGTGATCCGCGTGGGACAGCTGGTCACCGCGATGCGGCACGCCGACCGGGCCCAGGAGATCGCCGAGCTGGCCGTGCGCCACCGCGAGGCCGGCGTCGTGGGCTTCGACATCGCGGGTGCCGAGGCCGGGTTCCCGCCCTCCCGCTTCGCCGACACCTTCACGTGGCTGGCCGCCCACCACCTGCCCGTCACCGTGCACGCGGGCGAGGGCGACGGCCTGGACTCCGTCCGCTCGGCCCTCGTGGACGGCCGCGCCCTGCGTCTGGGCCACGGCGTGCGCCTGGCCGAGGACATCTCGGTGGAGTACGGCGGCGTGGACGAGGACGGCGAGCAGCTGGACGAGCTGACCGGCCTCGTGGACCTGGGCGAGACCGCCGCGTGGGTGCGGGACCGGCAGATCGCCCTGGAGGTCTGCCCGTCCTCGAACCTGCAGACCGGCGCGGTGGACGCCGCGGCGGGCATCGCGGGCCATCCCATCGACCTGCTCGTGCAGCTCGGCTTCCGCGTCACCGTGAACACGGACAACCGGCTCGTCTCGGACGTGTCCCTGACCGACGAGCTCTACCTGCTCGCCGAGACCTTCGGCTACTCGCTCTCCGAACTGCTGGACCTGCAGCTCAACGCCGCCGAGGCGGCCTTCCTGTCCGTGGACGAGCGCGAGGACCTCGCCGAGATCCTCGTGGCCGGCTGGGGCGAGGTCATCTCCGGCGACGCCGTGGGCCCGGTCCTCGAGGAGCTGGACGACGAGGACGAGGACGACTGATCCTCCCGTGAGCGCGAGTGTGGACCGTCTGGTGGCGGTGGTCGAGGCCCTGCGCGACCACTGCCCCTGGACGGCCGCGCTCACGCACGCCGACCTCGCCGAGTACCTCGTGGAGGAGGCGTACGAGGCGGTGGCGGAGATCGAGTCCCGCGACGCCGCCGCGTGGGCCGACGTGCCCGCGCGTCGGGCCGACGGCGCGTACCCCGCCCTGGCCGCCGAGCTCGGGGACGTCCTGTTCCAGGTGGTCCTGCACGCCGCCGTCTCCCGGGCGCCGGGCGCCCCGGCGGAGTCGGCCGGGTTCCGCCTGGACGACGCCGCCGACGCCCTCACGGCCAAGATGATCCGGCGCAACCCGCTCGTGCTCACCCCCGAGGGCGGCCTGCGCCCGGCCGAGGAGCTCGCCGCCGTCACGGCCGAGGCCGTCGAACTGGCCTGGGAGCGGGTCAAGGCGCGGGAGCGGGCGGCCGCGGGGCTCTCGCCCGCCGCCCCGGCCCAC
>NZ_JXSP01000119.1:0-2305 GCF_000946635.1 Micrococcus sp. MS-ASIII-49 | reverse complement strand
AATCTGTTCGGCGAGCGCGCCCGCCGCCCCGGCCCACGACGACGGCGGCACCGGCCCGGGCCTCGACGTCGGCGACATCCCGGCCCGGCTGCCGGCGCTGGCCGCCGCCGCGAAGGTGGTGGACCGCGCGGCTCGGCAGGAGCCGGACCCGCTCGCCGCGCACGTCCCCGCGCCGGCCGCCGAGGCGGGGGAGCGCCCGGCGGCGGGGTGGCCGGACGAGGCCGCGCTCGGGGCGGAGCTGTTCACGCTGGTGCGCCGGGCCCGGGCGGCGGGGCTGGACCCCGAACGGGCCCTGCGCGCCACGGTGGCCCGGGTGCGTGCCGGGGACTGGGCGGCGCTGCGCCCGTCCGGCTGACGCGACGCCGCTCCGGCCCGGCCGCAGTCCCGACCGCGCCCCAGCGACATCGCAGCAGGGGGGAACGGCGGTCTTGTCGCCGGCGCGCGGCCGACCGGAACCGGAGGTCCCCGCTAGGCTGAGGCCGTGTCCACGCCGCGGGCACGACTTCCGACTTCGATTGAAGGAGACCCGTCCATGGCCCTGATCGACGCCATCCACGCTCGCGAGATCCTCGACTCGCGCGGCAACCCCACCGTCGAGGTGGAGGTCCTGCTCACCGACGGCTCCCTGGGCCGCGCGGCCGTGCCCTCGGGCGCCTCCACCGGCGAGTTCGAGGCGGTCGAGCGCCGTGACGGGGACAAGAAGCGCTACGGCGGCAAGGGCGTGCTGGACGCCGTCGCCGCGGTCGAGGGCATCGCGGAGGAGCTCGAGGGCGAGTTCGCCGCGGACCAGCGCGCCGTGGACCGCGCGATGCGGGACCTGGACGGCACCCCCAACAAGGGCACGCTGGGCGCGAACGCGATCCTGGGCGTGTCGATGGCCGTCGCCGTGGCCGCCGCGCAGGCCTCCGACCTCATGCTCTACAAGTACCTGGGCGGCCCGAACGCCCACGTGCTGCCCGTGCCGATGATGAACATCCTCAACGGTGGCGCCCACGCGGACTCCAACGTGGACATCCAGGAGTTCATGATCGCCCCGATCGGCGCCCCGTCCTTCCGCGAGGCCCTGCGCTGGGGCACCGAGGTCTACCACGCCCTGAAGACCGTGCTGCAGGAGAAGGGCCTGTCCACCGGCCTGGGCGACGAGGGCGGGTTCGCCCCGTCCCTGGAGTCCAACCGGGCCGCCCTGGACCTCATCGCCGAGGCCGTGACGAAGGCCGGCTACCGCCTGGGCGAGGACATCGCGCTGGCGCTGGACGTCGCCTCCTCCGAGTTCTTCGACAAGGGCTCCTACACCTTCGAGGGCCAGCAGCGCTCCGCCGAGGAGATGGCCGCCTACTACACCGAGCTGGTGGACAACTACCCGATCGTCTCCATCGAGGACCCGCTCGACGAGGACGACTGGGACGGCTGGCAGCACCTGACGGCGCAGCTGGGCGATCGCGTCCAGCTGGTGGGCGACGACCTGTTCGTCACCAACGTGGAGCGGCTGCAGCGCGGCATCGACGAGAAGGCCGGCAACGCCCTGCTCGTGAAGGTCAACCAGATCGGCTCCCTGACCGAGACCTTCGACGCGATCGCCCTGGCCCAGCGCCACATGTTCCACTGCATGATCTCGCACCGCTCGGGCGAGACCGAGGACACGTTCATCGCGGACCTCGCGGTGGCCACCAACGCCGGCCAGATCAAGACCGGCGCCCCGGCCCGCTCGGACCGCGTGGCCAAGTACAACCAGCTGCTGCGCATCGAGGAGGACCTGGTCGACGCCGCCGTCTACGCGGGCCGCTCCGCCTTCCCGCGCTTCCGCGGCTGACCGTCCCCGACGACGACGCGCGGGCCCGCCCGGATCCCTCCGGGCGGGCCCGCGTCCGTCCCGGGTGTGGCCAGGAGCCTGTCAGGGGCGGGCAGTAGGCTGTGGGGGTCCCCGCCACGCGTCCGAAGGAGTCCGCGATGAGTCCGCGCCGCCCCCGCGTGCCCCGTGTCGACCCGACGACGGGCGCCCCGCGCCGGACCGCCGTCGCCGCCCCGGCGGCCCCGACGACGGCCTCCCCGAAGGCGGACGCGCCCACGCCGACCCCTGAGGCCACCACGCCGACGCCCGCGGCCACGGGCGCCGAGGTCATCGACCTGCACAGCGTCCAGGAGCGCCGCCAGGCCGGTCACCACGGACACCTGGACGGGCACCCGGACGCGGACCGGGCTGACACGGCCCCCGCCGGGGACACCGCCGCCCCCGCATCCCCGTCGGCACCCCCGCGCCGGACGGCGTCGGCCCGCCCGGCCGGGCGTCGGCCCCGGCCCGCCCCCC
>NZ_JXSP01000118.1:0-209 GCF_000946635.1 Micrococcus sp. MS-ASIII-49 | reverse complement strand
GGCTCGAGTGAACCCCGCGTCCCGCCCCCGCCCGCACCACCCCCGCACCCCCGAGGACACCATGACCGTCAGCCCCCGCCCCGCCCAGGACCGCACCGTCACCGAGCAGGACCTGGACACCCTGTCCCGCCAGCTCGGCCGCCCGGTCCGGGACGTCGTGGAGATCGGTGCCCGCTGCGTGTGCGGCAACCCCCTCGTGGCCACCACCG
>NZ_JXSP01000117.1:0-331 GCF_000946635.1 Micrococcus sp. MS-ASIII-49 | reverse complement strand
CGCGGCCGGGCCGGGGGTGAACCCGCTCGGTGACGAGGCGATCGCCCTGGTGGCCCCGTGGTGGACGCCCGAGGTCTGCGCGTGCGAGGGCGCGTGGGACGAGGCCGCGGCGGTGCCCACGAAGGACCTGTCCCGGCACGTGAGGCACCTCGAACGCGTCGCCGCGCTCAAGGAGGTCACGGTGGCCGGCGTGGACTGCGGCACGAACTCCATCCGCCTGCTGATCTCCCGGCCGGCCGGGACGGATGAGACCACCGGCGCCGTGGCCGACCCGACGGCGCCGCTGGCCGACGTCGTGCGCGAGATGCGCGTGGTGCGCCTGGGCGAGGGC
>NZ_JXSP01000116.1:0-26241 GCF_000946635.1 Micrococcus sp. MS-ASIII-49 | reverse complement strand
TCGACGACGCCGCCGCCCGCCTGCCGCTGGAACGCGTGGCGCGCGTGGTCGGCGTGGCCGGCTCGGTGACCACCGTGACCGCCGAGGCCCTCGGGCTCAGCACGTACGAGCCCGAGGCCATCCACGGTGCGCGCCTGCCGATCGCCGAGTTCCGCGCGGCGGCGGAGGGCCTCGTGGCGGCGACCCGGGCCGAACGCGCCGAGCGGGGGTTCATGCACCCGGGACGGGTGGACGTGATCGGCGCGGGCGCGCTGCTGTGGAGCACCGTCCTGGAGCGGGTGGCCGAGGTCGCGGGCGTCACCGAGGCCTGGGCGAGCGAGCACGACATCCTGGACGGGATCGTGCTCTCGCTGCGGTCCTGACCACGACGGCGGAGAGTGGAGGGGCCGGGCCCGTGCGTGCGTAGACTGGCGGTATGTCTCTCACCCCTGAACTGTCTCCCAAGCCGCGCCTGCTGATCGTCGGCGGCGGCTACGCCGGGTTCCATGTCGCCCGCGAGCTGCAGAAGAAGGTCGCCGAGCGCGGCGGCGTCGTGACCGTCGTCGACCCCCGACCGTACATGACGTACTACCCGTTCCTGCCCGAGGTCGTGGGCGGCCACATCGAGGGCCGCCACGTGAACGTGGACCTGCAGACGCACCTCAAGGACGCCGAGGTCGTCCGCGGCGCCGTCGTGTCCGTGGACCACGCCGGCCGCACCGCCGTGGTGCGCGGCGAGGGCGGCGACGAGTTCGAGATCCCGTACCAGGACATCGTGATGACCGCGGGCGCCGTGACCCGCGTGTTCCCGATCCCGGGTCTGGGCGAGCAGGGCATCGGTCTGCGCTCGGTCGAGGAGGCCGTCCAGCTGCGCAACCAGATCCTGGAGCGCCTGGACGCCGGTTCCCTGATGACGGACGCCGAGGAGCGCAAGCGTGCCCTGACCTTCGTGGTGGTGGGCGGCGGCTTCGCCGGGATCGAGGCCATCGCGGAGATGGAGAACCTCATCCGCAACGCCGTGGAGCGCAACGAGCGCCTCTCCCAGTCGGAGATCCGGATCGTCCTCGTCGAGGCCATGGGCCGCATCATGCCCGAGGTCTCCGAGGAGCAGGCCCAGGGCGTGGTGGAGCACCTGAAGGACCGCGGCATCGAGGTCCTGCTCAACACCTCGCTGGGCGACGCCACGGACGGCGTCATGAAGCTCGTGGCCATGCCCTCCAAGGAGGAGGCGGAGACCTTCGCGGCGGACACCCTCGTGTGGTGCGCCGGCGTGGTGGCCAACTCCGTGGTCAAGAGCACCGACTTCCCGGTGGACGACCGCGGCCGCGTGGAGGCCACCCCCACCCTGCAGATCAAGGACGGCGAGGCCGGCGCGCTCGAGGGTGCGTGGGCCTGCGGCGACGTCTCCGCCGTGCCGGACCTGACCGGGGCCGGCCCGGGCGGCTTCTGCGTCCCGAACGCCCAGCACGCCATCCGTCAGGCCAAGCGTCTGGCCGCCAACTACATGGCCGTGCGCCACGGCGAGGGCGAGGTGCAGGAGTACGTGCACAAGTCCCTGGGCACCGTGGCGGGGCTGGGCTTCGGCCGCGGCGTGGGCAACCCGCTGGGCACCAAGATCGCCGGCATCCCGGCGTTCCTGGCCCACCGCGGCTACCACGGCTACGCGATGCCCACCCTGGAGCGGAAGTTCCGCATCCTGTCCGGCTGGGTCGCCGAGACCCTGTTCGGCCGCGACTCCACCTCGGTGGCGGGCCTGGACACCCCGTTCAACCCGTTCCGCCGCGCCGCGGGCGTCGAGCTCGAGCCCGGCCGCTTCGAGCGGCAGCGGGCCCTCGAGTCCTCGAAGGGCTGATCCCGCAGCCAGCGGGCCGCCGGCCCCGTCCGAGCGCATCGGACGGGGCCGGCGTCGTCCGCACCCGGGCCCGCGTCCACGGGCCCGCCACGCCCCCGTGGCCCAACTGGCAGAGGCGGCCGACTTAAAATCGGCGTGTTGCGGGTTCGAGTCCCGCCGGGGGCACCACGCGTCTCCCGCGCTCCCCACTTCTGCGCCCACCGTGAACAGCCCGTGAACCGGCGCGGTTCCACGCTCCGGCCCCGCGCGCGGACGCAGACATCCCGATAGGATCGTGCTGAACCCCGGGGCACGAGCGCTGCTCACTGCGGCGGCGTGCGACCGGGCCGACTCGACCCGAAGGAGTGAGCCGTGGCGAATCCGGTCATGAACTCTCAGAACTTCCAGCAGCAGATGCAGGGCGGCGGACAGGCGCAGCCCGGTTGGTACCAGGGCGGGCAGCAGTCCGCGCAGTCCCCGTACGGCCAGCAGCAGAGCCCGTACGGCCAGGCCCAGGCGTTCGGCGCCGGCCAGGCGGCCCAGCAGTACGCGCACCAGCAGTCCATGGAGGACGCCTTCCGCGCGCCCTCCGCCGGCCCGGAGCAGACCGGCCGGATGACCTTCAACGACGTCGTCGGCAAGACCGGCCTGATGCTCGTGCTCGTCGTGGTGGCGGGCGCCGTGGGCTGGTTCTCGCCGGGCCTGATGATCATCGGCGCGATCGCCGGCCTCGTGCTGGGCCTGGTCAACGCGTTCAAGCGCGAGCCCTCGCCCGTGCTGATCATGGCCTACGCCGTGGCGCAGGGCCTGTTCCTGGGCGGCATCTCGGCGTTCTTCGAGGGCGCCTACCCGGGCATCGTGGTGCAGGCCGTGCTCGGCACCTTCTCCGTGTTCGCGGTGATGCTGGCGCTCTACACCTCGGGCAAGTTCCGCCCCACCCCGCGCATGACGAAGATCGTCATGGGCGCCATGATCGGCTACCTCGTCTTCATGCTCGTCAACCTGGTCCTCACCTGGACCGGCATCGGCAACATGCGTGAGGGCGGCCTGGGCCTGATCATCGGCGCGATCGCCGTGCTGCTCGCCGCGTACTCGCTGACGATGGACTTCGAGATGGCCGCCGTGGGCGTGAAGAACGGCGCCCCGCAGAAGTACTCCTGGTCCGTGGCCTTCGGCCTGACCGTGACCCTGATCTGGCTGTACATCGAGATCCTGCGGATCGTCGCCATCCTGCGCGGCAACGACTGACCGGCGCCCCGTCCCCGCACGGAGACCCGCACCGCCGCCCCGGTCCTGCACAGGGCCGGGGCGGTCTGCGTCCGCGAGGGCGTAGATTGAGGGGGTCCCTCGCCGCCACTCAGGAGGTCCCGTGACCGAGACCAGCGACCTGCCCGCCTTCGGGGCTCCGGACGCCACCGGCACCCAGCACCGCCTGCACCGCGGGTCCGCGGAGGCCGTCGTCGTCGGCCTGGCCGGTGCCCTGCGCAGGTACCGCGTGTCCGGCGTGGACCTCACCGAGCCGTACGGCCCGGACGTGGTCCCGCCCGCCGCCAACGGCATCCAGATGAGCCCCTGGCCGAACCGCGTCGCCGGCGCCCGCTGGATCCTGGACGGCGTCGAGCAGCGCCTGGACGTCACCGAACCCGCGCGCGGCCACGCCAGCCACGGCCTGCTGCGCAACACCCACTTCGTCACCGAGACGTTCTCCGCCCACGCGGTGACCCTGCGCGGTGAGATCCACCCCCAGCACGGCTGGCCGTTCCGGCTCACCCACCGCGTCACCTACGAGCTCGAGGCGGACGGCGGTCTCACCGTCACCGCCGAGGTGCAGAACCACACGGACGCCACCGTGCCTGTGGCGGTCGGCGCCCACCCGTTCCTGCGGATCGGGGACGTCCCGACGGCGGAGCTGAGCCTGCGTGTGCCCGCGGACGCCTGGATCCGCACGGGGGAGGACCTCATCCCCGTGGAGACCCTGCCGGTGGACGGCACGGACCTGGACTTCCGCCGCGGCCGGGCCGTGGGCGAGGACGCCCTGGACGTGTGCCTCACCGGCCTGACGCCGGACGCCGACGGCCGGCACCGCCAGACTCTGCTCGCCGGGGACGGCCGGGCCGTGACCCTGTGGTCCGACCACGCGTTCGCCTACACTCACGTCTTCGTCACGGACCGGCTGCCCGGCCGTGACACGGCGCTCGCGGTGGAGCCGCTCACCGCTCCCGCGGACGCCCTGAACTCGGGGGAGGGCCTGCACCGGCTCGCCCCGCACGCCCGCTGGAGCGTCCAGTGGGGTCTGACCCCCCATGTCCCCGACCACCCACACGAGGAGGATCGCGCGTGAGCTCGACCCTGGCGGCCCAGACCAAGATCAACAAGGACGTGCCCTACGGGCTGACGGTGGCCGCGGCCTGGTCCTGGCGGCTGGTGGCCGTCGTCATCGGCATCGGCGTCGTGGTGTACCTGCTGGGCTTCGTGAGCCTCGTGGTGATCCCGATCCTCGTGGCCGCGCTGCTGGCCACCCTGCTGGCCCCGGTGTTCCAGGCGATGCGGCGCATCAAGGTGCCGGGCGTCGCGGCCGCCCTGCTGTGCGTGCTGTTGCTGGTCGTCGTCGTGGCGGGCCTCATGGGGCTCGCCGGTCAGCAGATCGTCCAGGGCTTCGCCCAACTGGGCGACCAGCTGGGCCAGGCCGTCGACGACGCGATCGCCTGGCTGGCCGGCGTGGGCGTGGAGATCCCCCGTTCCGGTGCCGAGCTGGAGGGCCTGTGGCAGACGCTGCGGGACAACTCCGCCACGCTCATGAACAGCGCCGTCTCGTTCGGCTCCACGGCCGTCAACATCGGTGCGGGCCTGTTCATCGCCCTGTTCTCCCTGATCTTCTTCCTCTACGACGGCGACCGCATCTGGCGCTTCCTGCTGATCTTCGTGCCGAAGGCGCACCGGGCCACCGTGGGCCGCGCGGGCCGCTCGGGCTGGCAGTCGCTCGGCTCCTACGTGCGGGTCCAGATCTTCGTGGCGTTCATCGACGCCGTCGGCATCGGCATCGGTGCCCTGATCCTGGGCGTGCCGCTGGCCATCCCGTTGGCCGTGCTCGTGTTCCTGGCCTCGTTCATCCCGATGATCGGCGCCACCCTGACCGGCGCGATGGCGGTGCTCCTGGCACTGATGTCCAACGGCCTGGTCAACGCGCTGCTCATGCTGGGCGTGGTGCTGCTCGTGCAGCAGATCGAGTCGAACGTCCTGCAGCCGCTCGTGATGGGCAAGGCCGTCGCGCTGCACCCGCTGGCCGTGTTCCTGGCCGTCGCCGCCGGGTCCACCGTCTTCGGGCTGGCGGGCGCCGTGTTCGCCGTGCCGGTGCTGGCCTTCGTGAACAGCTTCGTCCGCGCCCTCACCGCGGACGTGCCGGAGGAGCTCACGGAGCGGACGGACCACGCCCTCGAACCGGGCGGCGCGGAGGACGAGGCGGCCGGCTCCCACCGGTACCGCCCCTCGACGCACGAGGACGCCGCCCTCGCCTCCGAGGCCGACGCGGGCACCCGGCACGGGGACGACGCCTGATGGGCGCGGCGCAGGCCACGGACACCCCGGACCGGACCGTCCCGACGCCGTCGCCCCGGTGGGTGCGGCCCGCCGGCGGCCCACCGGCCCCGGCGGAGCTGCCCGTCACCCTCGAGGAGATCGAGCGGGCGCGCGCGACGCTGCGCGGGATCGCCGAGCTCTCCCCGCTGCAGCACTCCCGGGCGCTCTCCCGTGCCGTGGGCACGGACGTGCACCTGAAGTGCGAGAACCTGCAGCGGGCCGGCTCGTTCAAGGTCCGCGGCGCCTACGTGCGGATGGCGCAGCTGAGCGAGGAGGAACGCGGCCGCGGCGTCGTGGCCGCCTCGGCAGGCAACCACGCCCAGGGCGTCGCCCTCGCGGCCGCCAAGCTCGGCATCCGCGCCCGCATCTTCATGCCGCACGGCGTGGCCCTGCCCAAGCTGCAGGCCACCCGGGACCACGGCGCCGAGGTCGTCCTGCACGGCTCCACCGTGGACGAGTCCCTCGCCGAGGCGCAGCGGTGGGCCACGGAGACCGGTGCCGTGTTCATCCCGCCGTTCGACGACCCGGCCGTCATCGCGGGCCAGGGCACCGTCGGCCTCGAGATCCTCGACGTGCTGCCGGACGTGGACACCGTGATCATGGGCATCGGCGGCGGGGGGCTCATCGCCGGCACGGCCGTGGCCCTCAAGGAGGCCGCCCGGCGTCGTGGGCGCACGGTGCGCGTCATCGGCGTGCAGGCGGCCACCGCCGCCGCGTTCCCCGGCTCCCTCGAGGAGGGCCGCGTCCAGGTGCTGGAGAGCGTGTCCACCATCGCGGACGGCATCGCCGTCGGCAGGCCCGGGGCCCTGCCGCTGCGGATCGCCGCCGAGCTGGTGGACGCCGTCGTGACCGTCACGGACGACGAGATCGCCGCGGCCCTCGTCCACCTCCTCGAGCGCTCCAAGCTCGTGGTGGAACCGGCGGGCGCCGTCGGGGTGGCCGCCCTGCTGGCGGGCCGCACGGCGGACCTGGGCTTCGAGCTCGGCACCACCGCCGTGATCCTCTCCGGCGGGAACATCGATCCGATGCTCATGCTGAAGTCCATCCAGGCCGGACTGTCGGCCGCGGGGCGCTACATGACCGTGCGTATCCCGCTGCGGGACCGCCCGGGCGAGCTGGCCACGATCTCACGGATCATCGCGGACACGGACGCCAACGTGGTGCGCGTGGACCACACCCGCGTCGGCCCGGAGCTGTCCATGGGCGGCGCGCACATCACGATCGACATGGAGACCCGCGGCGCCGAGCACTCCGCCCAGGTCCTGGAGGCGCTGCGCGCGGCCGGCTACAGCCCGGCCCCGCTGCCCTGACCGGGCCGGCTCAGGCCGCGGAGCCGGCGGCGGCCGCGGTGACGGTGCCACAGGTCCCGCCCACCGCGCGGCGCACGGCCTGGACCAGGAGGTCCTCGCGCGTCAGCGCCTCGATGCGGCGGACCATCTCGCGGCGGTCGTAGCGCTCGTGGGCGCCCGGCAGCAGGCGTCGGGCGAGGTTGAGGTGCTGCAGCACGCCGAGCAGGAGCACGTCCTCGTCGGAGGGCTCGGCCTCGTCCAGGACCACGGCGGTCAGGTGCGCCAGCAGCTCGGTGCGCTCGGTGCCCCGGGGGACGTGCCGGGTGGCCAGGAAGGCCTTGCGCTCGGTGAGGCGGCCGGTCTCGGTCAGATGGGCGACGACGGCCTTGCGCAGATCCGGCTTGCCGGCCGCCACAGTGGACACGAGCGGTCGGCCGGCCAGGGCGTCGACCTGTCCGAGGGAGGAGTCCAGGACGGGGTCGCCGGTGGTGCCGGCCGCGGTCACGAGCACGCGGGCCCGGTCCACGGGGACGTCCTCGAGGGTCACGATCCCGGCGGAGCGGTGGTCGGCCAGCGCGGCGGCCGCAAGGGCCACGCGGTGGTGGGAGGGGCTCTCGGAGAGCCCGTCCTCGCGGGTGAGCAGCAGGTGCGCCTTCTCGACGGTCAGCATGGGGCCAGAGTAGCAACGGGGGCGCGGTGGGACCCGGGACGGACGACGGCCGCGGCCCCTGGAGGGGACCGCGGCCGTCGTCGGAGCCGGGGTCGGTCAGCCGGAGTAGGGCTGGACGTCCTTGACCTCGACCTTGATGTCCTTGCCGTTCGGGGCGGTGTAGGAGACCTTGTCGCCCTTCTTGGCGCCGTTGATGGCCTCACCGAGCGGGGAGCGCTCGGAGTAGACCTCGAGCGACTCGTCGTCCGCGGCGATCTCGCGGTTGCCGAAGAGGAACGTCATCTCGTCGCCGGCGACGACGGCGGTCACCACGGTGCCCGGGTGCACGGCGCCGTCGTTCTCGGCGGCCTCGCCGACGCGGGCGGTCTCGAGCAGGTGCTTCAGCTCGGCGATGCGGCCCTCGTTCTTGGACTGCTCCTCGCGGGCGGCGTGGTAGCCGCCGTTCTCCTTGAGGTCGCCCTCATCGCGCGCGGCCTCGATGCGCTCGATGATCTCCTGGCGGCCGGGGCCGGAGATGTGCTCGAGCTCCTTGGAGAGGCGGTCGTACGCCTCCTGGGTCAGCCACGGGGCGTCGGACTGGCTGGTGGTCATGCTCTGTTCCGCCTTTCTGTCTCGGGTGATGCGGAGTCCGGGGCGCGGCGCACCGCATCCGGTGCGCGATCCGCGTCCGGCGGACGCGCCCGCATGCGAAAGACCCCGCCGATCAGGAGGACGCGCGTGACCCGAGGGCTCCGTGCGACGCCTGCCTGACTCACCGGCGGGGCGGGAATGCTCCGACGAGTCTATCCGGGCGGCGTGCGTCACACCAAAGGCGGCCGCTACGCCGAGGGCGGAGCGGGCCGGGAGGGCTCAGACCTTGCGGCAGGTCTCGACGACGCCGGAGTCGCCCCGCACCACGGTGCGCACGTCCACGGTGTAGCGCTGCTGCGCGTCCGAGGGGGAGTCCCGCCGGTCGGCCGGCAGGGTCTCCAGGCGGACGGTGCGGAAGCCGACGGGGGCGGCGTGGGAGTCGGTGACGAGCACATCGCACTCGGCCTGCACGCCCTCCGGGACGGAGGCCTGGAAGGTGACGGTGGCGTGGCCGTCGTCCTCGATGGTGAAGCCGACGTCCTTGTACTCGATGGCGCCCACGGACATGTTCAGGCCGATCCACACGGACAGCAGCACGGCCACGACCAGCCCGAGCCCGCCGAGGCCCGCCCACAGCCGACGACGGCCCGGACGCGTGTGGTTCGTGCCGTACCGGTTGGCTAATGTGGGGTCCTGCGCGCGGACCGCGGGGGCGTGGTGAGACATCCCCTCCACCTTAGCCGCTGCCCGCCGCCGGAGGCCGATGACGACGTCGGCCTGGACCCCTCACGCCGCCGCCCCCGCGGCGGCCCCGCCATCCGGACAGGAGTGTGCGATCCACGTGACCGATCAGACCCCCCAGGCCCAGCCGGCCGCAGGCACCGCCCTGCCGCCCTCCACCGGGCTGCGTCTCATGGCGGTGCACGCCCACCCGGACGACGAGTCCTCGAAGGGGGCCGGCACCATGGCCGCCTACGCGGCGGCCGGGGCCGAGGTCATGGTCGTCACGTGCACCGGCGGCGAGGCCGGCACCCTGCTCAACCCGTCGTTCGGGGACACCACCCGGGCGGACCGGGACATCGCGGCCGTGCGCCGCGAGGAGATGGCGGAGGCCGCGGGCATCCTCGGCATCCGGCACGCCTGGCTCGGCTTCCTCGACTCGGGCCTGCCCGAGGGGGATCCGCTGCCGGCCCTCCCGGCGAACTGCTTCGCCGAGGTCCCGCTCCGGGATGCGGCGGCCCCGCTGATCTCGCTCGTGCGCCGGTTCCGCCCGCACGTGCTCATCTCCTACGACGAGGTCGGCGGCTACCCGCACCCGGACCACCTGCAGGCCCACGCCGTGACGATGGAGGCCTACCGGGCCGCCGGCCTCGCGGACGAGTACCCCGAGGCCGGGCCCGCGTGGGAGGTCTCGAAGGTCTACTACGACTGCGGGTTCAACCCGCGGAAGTTCCGCACGATGGCCGCGGTGGCCGAGGCCGACGGCGAGGACGTGCCGTTCGCCCGACGCCTGATGATGTTCGATGCGATGGACGCGATGCGCGAGGTGCTGCGCCGCCGTGAAGCCGGGGAGGACGTGCCCGACCCGGAGGTCATCCCGCCGTGGGTCACCGCGGACCACGACGTCACCACGCAGGTGGACGTCACCGGCTTCCTCGACGAGCGCGACGCCGCCCTGCGGGCGCACCGCACGCAGATCGACCCCGACGGCATGTTCTTCGACGCGCCCCACGACCTGCAGCGGCGCGCCTGGCCGTGGGAGGACTTCGCGCTGATCGACTCGCGCGTGCCCTCCGAGCTGCCGGAGCACGACCTCTTCGCCGGCCTGCGCTGAGCCGCCCCGGCTCGGGCCGAGCGGCCGGGGCCGGTAGAGTGGGGCGGCGTGACACCCCTGTCTGGCCTTCCCCTCGTCCTCACCGCGCTCGCGGCCGCGAGCCCCGCGCCGGTGCCCGCCGTCCCGGAGCCGACGCTGCGCCCCGGGCTCGAGGAGGCGGAGGTCACCCCCGGCATCGAGGGGTTCCTGTTCACCGCGCTCATGGTGGTCATGGCGATCATCGTCCTCCGCGTCATGGTCCGCTCGGTGCGCCGCGTCCAGCAGCGTTCCCCGGAGGCCGAGGCCATGCTCGTGGAGCGCCATCAGCAGCACCTGCCGGACGAGGTCCGCGCGGGCGGCGAGCACCTGGACGCGGACTCCGAGGACCGACTGCGCCGCCTGCAGGAGAAGTACCCCGGCTACCTCCAGGCGCCGGCCCCGGAACCCCAGGCCCCGGACACCGGACGCGACTGACCGCCGTCGGGCCCGCGCACGCCCGAGACTCGGCGCCGGAGACTCCACGCCCGAACCCTTGAGGCCCGCAGACGCGCCGCTACGGCATGACCGTAGCGGCGCGTCTGCGGGCCTCGGCGCTGCCCGGCGGGGCGCAGACCCCCGTCCCCGACACGCTCAGGTGACGACGAGCACCGCCCGGTAGATGGCGACGGCGTGGCACACGAAGCCGGCCACCGTGAAGGCGTGGAACAGCTCGTGGAAGCCGAACCACTCGCGGTGGATCGTGGGGGCCTGCAGCGCGTAGCAGACCGCGCCCGTGATGTACGCGACGCCGCCGGCCACGATCAGCCACCCCGCCGCCGCATCCGCGGCGAAGAAGTCGCCCAGGTAGAGCAGCGCCGCCAGCCCGAGGGCCACGTACACCGGCGTGTAGAGCCAGCGCGGCGCGTCCGTCCACAGCACCCGGAACGCGACGCCGGCCACGGCCCCCACCCACGCCAGGGTGAGCAGCACCCGCGCCCGGTCCGGAGCCAGCAGGGCCAGGGAGAGCGGCGTGTAGGTGCCGGCGATGACCAACATGATGTTCGTGTGGTCCAGCCGCTTGAGGACACGGGAGACCACCTCGTTCCACTGCACCAGGTGGTACGTCGCCGAGACCGCGAACAGCAGCAGGCCCGTCACGGCGTAGACCGCGCTGGCCCACCGCAGCGTCGCGGTCGGCGCGAGCACGATGAGCACGATGCCGGCCGCCAGCGTCAGCGGCGCCATGACCGCGTGGATCCAACCGCGCAGTCGGGGCTTGTACAGCGGATGGTCGGGGTCGCGGATGCGCTCGATGCGCCAGCGCAGGCGACGGGCGGCGTCGGTCTCGCGGAGGGGTGTCACAGGGTCCATGCCTCCATTGTCGTCGGTCGGCCCGGGGCCGGGGCACGGGATGGTCGCTGTGTGCCGCGCGCGTATCCTGGAGGCTCGCAGGACCGTCCGAGAGGGGAGCGCGCCGTGGGTCGACCCGAGGCCTTCTACCGCCTGTACGAGCGGCGGCTGACGCGTGGCCTGGACCCGGAGCGCCTGCCTCGGCACATCGGCGTGCTGGTGGACGGCAACCGTCGCTGGGCCCGCGCGTTCGGGGCGTCCACGCAGCAGGGTCACCAGGCCGGCGCCGAGCGCATCCTCGACTTCATCGGCTGGTGCGACGAGGCCGGCATCCCCGTGGTCACGCTCTACATGCTCTCCACCGAGAACCTGCGGCGCCCGGCGGAGGAGCTCGCCCCGCTCCTGGAGATCATCCAGACGACGGCGGAGCGCCTCGCCCAGCCGGCCGAGGGCCGCGCCCCCGTGTGCGTGCAGCCGGTCGGCGCGGTGGACCTGCTCCCCGAGCCCATGGCGCGACGGCTCGCCGAGGTGGCCGAGCAGACCAAGGGCCACGACGGCGTGCACGTGAACGTGGCCGTGGGCTACGGGGGCCGCCAGGAGATCCTCGACGCCGTGCGCGAGCTGCTGCGGGACGAGCACGCCCTGGGCCACAGCGCGGCGGAGGTGGCCGAGTCCGTCACCGTCGAGCAGATCGCGGACCGGCTCTACACGCGCGGCCAGCCGGACCCGGACCTGGTCATCCGCACGTCCGGGGAGCAGCGGCTCTCCGGGTTCCTGCTCTGGCAGTCCGCCTACTCGGAGTTCTACTTCTGCGAGGCCATGTGGCCCGCGTTCCGCAAGGTCGACTTCCTGCGCGCCCTGCGCGACTACGGCAGCCGTCAGCGCCGGTTCGGCACCTGACGGTCGGCGCGGCCCCACCACAGGCCCAGCAGCACCCCGACGACGGCCCCGGCCAGGTGGCCGGTCCACGAGATGCCGGGTGCCGGCAGCAGGCCGATCAGGCTCGAGCCCAGGTGCGTGAGCGCGACGAGCACGGAGACGACGACCGCCCCGATCCGCCGCACCGCGATCCCGTAGACGATCAGGAACGCGATCAGCACGTACACGATCCCGGAGGCGCCGATGTGCACGCCCGGGGTGCCGATCACCCAGGTCAGCAGGCCCGAGCCCAGCCAGGCGCAGACGAGCAGGGCCACCGGCCGACGCGAGACCAGGGCGGCCAGCGGACCGAGGACGAGCAGCGCCGTCGTGTTGCCGATCAGGTGGGCCCAGCCGGCGTGCAGCACGGGGGAGAACAGGACCCCGTCGAGGCCGTCGAGGCGTCGGGGGATCAGGCCCACGCCGGGGATGATCACCCGGCCGAGGAAGATCAGCACGACCTGCGCGACCCACATGGCCGCGATCAGCACGGCGGTGGGCGCGACGGCGCCCAGCAGGCGGCCGCCGGCGCGCTCGGCCAGGGTCGGGGCGGGGGCTGGGCCGCCCGGCAGATCGGGCAGGCCGGGGGACGGGCGGTGCATGCTCAAGGGCCCTCCTGGGGACGGGGAGCGGGCGGCCGTCGGGACGTCGGCGGCGCGTCTCCAGTGTAGGGAGCGCGGGACGCCGGGGCCGTGGCGGGGCCCGGACGGACCGTCACCGCGACTTCATCCCGGGTTCACCGTGCCGGGCCCCGGCGGACGACGCCGCTTCCTAGCGTGGCCCGTGGGCGGACCCCCGCCCGCACGGTTCACCGGCACAGGAGGCAGACATGGTGGCAGAGCTCGTGGAGCACGCGCAGACCCGGCAGGAGCCGTCGAGCCGGCCGGGCCAGGCGCGTGCCGAGGCGGGGGCGGCGGAGGCGACCGGCCTGCGGACCTACGTGGTGGACACGTCCGTGCTGCTCTCGGACCCGCGCGCCCTGCTGCACTTCGCCGAGCACGAGGTGGTCCTGCCGCTCGTGGTGGTCTCGGAGCTCGAGGCCAAGCGCGCCGACCCCGACCTCGGCTACTACGCGCGCACGGCCCTGCGCCTGCTCGACGACCTGCGCGGCGGCCACGGCGCGCTGGACCAGCCCGTGCCGATCACCCCCGAGGGCGGCACGCTGCGGATCGAACTGAACCACGTGTCCGTGGACGTGCTGCCCCTGGGCATCCGCGGCACGGACAACGACTCCCGCATCCTCGCCGTCGCGAAGGCGCTCGCGGACGAGGGCGCCACGGTCACGGTCGTGTCCAAGGACCTGCCGATGCGCGTGAAGGCGGCGGCCATGGGCCTCGCCGCGGACGAGTACCGCCACGAGCTCGTGCGTGACTCGGGCTGGCGCGGCACCGTCTCCCTCAGCGTGGCGCAGGAGCGGCTGGACGCCCTCTACGACGACGGCGCGGTCGACCTGGCCGGCGTCCCGCTGGGGACCCTGACCGGCACGGGCGTCGAGACCGGGCCGGAGGAGGCCCCGGCCGAGGCGGACCGCCTGCCGGTCAACACGGGGCTGGTGCTCACCGCGCCCCGGGGCTCCGCTCTGGCCCGGGTCGGCGAGGGCGGCCGAGCCTGCCTGGTGCGCGGGGACCGCGACGTGTTCGGCCTGCACGGCCGTTCCGCAGAGCAGCGGCTGGCCATCGAGCTGCTGACGGATCCGAGCGTGGGCATCGTCTCCCTCGGCGGCCGCGCGGGCACCGGCAAGTCCGCGCTGGCGCTGTGCGCGGGCCTCGACGCCGTGATGGAGCGCCGCGAGCACCGCAGGGTGGTCGTGTTCCGCCCGCTGTACGCCGTCGGCGGCCAGGACCTCGGCTACCTGCCCGGCTCCGAGGGCGACAAGATGGGCCCGTGGGCGCAGGCCGTGTTCGACACCCTGGGTGCGCTGGTCTCCCCGTCCGTGGTGGACGAGGTGGTGGACCGCGGGATGCTGGAGATCCTGCCGCTGACGCACATCCGCGGCCGCTCGCTGCACGATGCGTGGGTGATCGTGGACGAGGCGCAGTCGCTCGAGCGGAACGTGCTGCTCACGGTGCTGAGCCGGATGGGCCGCAACTCGAAGGTCGTGCTGACCCACGACGTCGCCCAGCGGGACAACCTGCGCGTGGGCCGGCACGACGGCATCGCGGCCGTGGTGGAGCGCCTCAAGGGCCACCCGCTGTTCGGACACGTGACGCTGACCCGTTCCGAGCGCTCCCCGATCGCCGCGCTGGTCACGGACCTGCTGGAGGAGGGCCGGGCCTGAGCCGGGCGGCGGGGTCGGTCATGAAAAAGGGGCCGCTGCCGAAGCAGCGGCCCCCGGCGGGGGTGCTCGGCCCCGCGGAGGGGGGGATGGGGGACCGAGGAAGCCCGCCACCATGGCCCCTTTGAAACGGGATTGAGGCCATGGGGTCTGTGTGAGCCCCGTACGTCCATGAGACGGCTGGAAGCTCGTGACTTCAGAGTAGACCCGTGCCCGGGGTCGTCGCAATGGGCGGCCCCGGTTGCGCTGTCGGCAGAACACCGGGTGGCCGGACCGTGAACGCGAGGTGGCCTGATCGCCTGTGGACGGCGGCCCGGCGGGTGCGCCGCCCGGCCTAGGCTGGGCGCATGAGCGGAGTGGGATGGGCGTGGACGCACGGCGCGCCGGCGACGGCGGTGCTGTGGACCCTGGGGCTGGCGTGGTTCGCGGTGTGCTCGGGCGTGCTCGTGCGCACGGACCTGCGGGAGCATCGGCTGTCGAACCGATGGACGCTGCGGCTGGCGCTGGGCGGGTTGGCGATGATGACCGGGGGAGCGCTGCTGGCGGGCCGGGGTGACCTGGCCCTCTGCAGCCTGCTGGGCGGTCTCGGCTACACCGTGGCGATGCTCGCGCTGCACGTGCTCAGCCGCGGCGGCCTCGGGATGGGGGACGTGAAGCTCGCCGGCGGCCTGGGCGTGTACACGGGGGTGCTCGGTCCGACGGCGGTGCTCGCCGCCGGGGTGGGCGCGATCCTGCTCGGCGGCGTCGTGGCGGGGCTGCTGGTCCTCGCGGGCCGGGCGACGGGGCGAACGGCGCTGCCGTTCGGGCCGGCGATGGTGGCGGCGGCCGCCGGAGTGCTGGTGCTGGCGTGAACGTCGAGCGGCCGCCCTCCGCACGGGAGGACGGCCGCTCGGCGTCGTGGCCCGGGAGGCGGCGTCGCGCCGCTCACCGAATCCGCCGGATCACTCCGGGTGGGTCATGGACATGGTGTCCAGGGCCTTGTCCAGCTGCTCCTCGGTGATCTCGCCGCGCTCGACGTAGCCGAGGTCCACGACGGCCTCGCGCACGGTCATCTTGTTCGCGACGGCGTGCTTGGCGATCTTGGCGGCGGCCTCGTAGCCGATCACCTTGTTCAGCGGGGTCACGATGGACGGCGAGGCGCCGGCGAGGAAGGCGCAGCGCTCCTCGTTGGCCTCGATGCCGTCGATCATCTTGTCCGCCATGACGCGCGTCGTGTTGGCCAGCAGGCGGATGGACTCGAGCAGGTTGGCGGCCATCACGGGGATGCCCACGTTGAGCTCGAACGCGCCGTTGGTGGAGGACAGGGCGACGGTGGTGTCGTTGCCGATCACCTGGGCGCACACCATGATCGCGGCCTCGCAGATCACGGGGTTGACCTTGCCCGGCATGATCGAGGAGCCCGGCTGCAGGTCCGGGATGGCGATCTCGCCGAGGCCGGTGTTCGGGCCGGAGCCCATCCAGCGCAGGTCGTTGTTGATCTTCATGAGCGAGAACGCGATGTTCCGCAGCTGGCCGGAGGCCTCCACGAGGCCGTCACGGTTGGCCTGGGCCTCGAAGTGGTTGCGGGCCTCGGTCAGCGGCAGACCGGTCTCCTCGGCGAGCAGCTCGATCACGCGGGCGGAGAAGCCCTTCGGGGTGTTGATGCCGGTGCCCACGGCGGTGCCGCCGAGCGGGACCTCGGCCACGCGCGGCAGCGCGGACTGGATGCGCTCGATGCCGTAGCGGACCTGCGCGGCGTAGCCGCCGAACTCCTGGCCCAGGGTCACCGGAGTGGCGTCCATGAGGTGGGTGCGGCCGGACTTCACGACGCCGGCGAAGGCCTCCGCCTTCTTCTCGAGGGAGACGGCCAGGTGGTCCAGCGCCGGGACGAGGTCGTTCACGAGGGCGGCGGTGACGGCCACGTGCACGGAGGTCGGGAACACGTCGTTCGAGGACTGGGAGGCGTTGACGTGGTCGTTGGGGTGCACCTCGTCCTCGGAGCCGGCCTCCTTCAGTGCGCGGGTGGCGAGGGTGGCGAGCACCTCGTTGGTGTTCATGTTGGAGGAGGTGCCGGAGCCGGTCTGGAACACGTCGATCGGGTACTGGTCGTCGTGGTCGCCGGCGATGACCTGGTCCGCGGCGGCGACGATGGCGTCCGCGCGCTCCTGCGAGATGATGCCCAGCTCGGCGTTCGCCTTGGCCGCGGCCTTCTTGACCTGCGCGAGGGCGTGGATGTGGGCGGGCTCGAGGCCCTTGCCGGAGATCGGGAAGTTCTCCACGGCGCGCTGGGTCTGTGCACGGTAGAGCGCGTTCACCGGCACCTTCACCTCGCCCATGGTGTCGTGCTCGATGCGGAACTGCTGATCGGTGTTCTCTGCGGTCATGGTCACATCCTAGGACGGCGTGGGCGCCCGGTGCCGCACCGGACGCCCGACGTCGTCAGACCGCCAGGTCGCCGTGCACGCGGCCCGGTCGCGCGGTGCCCTCGGACAGCGAGTAGGTGAGCCCGACGACGGCGGTGCGCCCGGACTCGACGGCCGCGCGGACGGACTGCGAGGTCTCCAGGAGGTGGTCGCAGGTCTGGTCCACGTGCTCGGCCACGAACTCGTCGACCTCCTCCAGCCCGCGGCGACGCCCGGCCAGCACGGACGGGATGATGCGCTCCACGAGGGGGCGCACGAAGCCGCGCGGCATGGTGCCGGAGATGTAGGACTCGACCGTCGCCGTGACGGCGCCGCACGAGTTGTGGCCCAGGACGATGACGAGCGGGATCTCCAGCACGTCCACGCCGTACTCGATGGAGCCCAGCACGGCGTCGTCGATCACGTGGCCGGCCGTGCGCACCACGAACACGTCGCCGAGGCCGAGGTCGAAGATGATCTCGGCCGCCAGGCGCGAGTCGGCGCAGCCGAAGATCACGGCGACCGGGGCCTGACCGGCGGTCAGGTCGCTGCGCCGCTCGGCGTTCTGGTTCGGGTGGCTCGGCTCGCCCGCCACGAAGCGGCGGTTGCCCTCGGCGAGGACCTCCCACGCCTCGGCGGGGGTCAGGTCGGAGGTGGGGACGACGACGTCGGGGGCCGGCGTCGTCTCGGGGCGGGTGTGGGGGGTCATCGGGTCTCCTTCGCGACGCCGTGCGCCAGGTCTTCGAGGACGGCCTGGTCGCCGGTGGTGGTCAGCACCACGGTGCTGCCGTCCACCTCCGCCACGAGCCGTCGCTCCGGCTTCTTCGGATCGGCGTGGAGGTCCCACGCGATCCCGTCGATCTCGATCGTCTCCGACGTCGGGACCTGGTCCACCCGCAGGCTCACCCAGGTGGGGTCGACGTCCTCGGCCTGCTGCAGGCCCGCGAACACCGTGTCCGTGACCACCCAGCCGACGTCCCACGTGGAGACGCCGTCCAGCTTCTGCAGGCGGGCGTAGTTGGCGTACCAGGACTCCGGTACCTCGGGCGCCAGGGCCGGCAGGTCGCCGTCGTCGTGGGGGATCGTGGCGGCCTCGGCGGCGACGTCGACGCGGTCCTCACGGGGCCGCTGCGGCGGCTCCGGGTTGAGCAGGAGGACCACGGCCACGATCGCCAGCAGAGCCGCCAGGGAGAGCACCATGGCCATCCACGGCTGCCGGGCCCGCTGCGCCTGCGTGGCGGTCAGGACGGGACGGGGGGCGGGGGCGTGGGGGTCGGCGGAGCTCACGGTCAGCATTGTGCCACCCACGGGAGGCCGCCCCCGTAGGATGAGGACCGGGGCAGAGCCGCCCTCACGCCCCGTCTCGTGCGGACGGAGCGCCGCGAGCAAGGATCGGAGCAGCGATGACCAGCGCGTCCTCGGAGAAGACCGGCTACGAGAATCACGTCCCGGACCGCAACCTGGCCATGGAGTTGGTGCGAGTGACCGAGGCGGCGGCCATCGCCGCGAGCCCCTGGGTGGGTTACGGGGACAAGAACAAGGCGGACGGCGCCGCGGTGGACGCGATGCGCGCGTTCATGGACACCGTGGCCATGGACGGCACCGTGGTGATCGGCGAGGGCGAGAAGGACGAGGCCCCCATGCTGTTCAACGGCGAGCAGGTCGGCGACGGCTCCGGCGCCGCCGTGGACGTGGCCGTGGACCCGATCGACGGCACCCGCCTGACCGCCATGGGCTACAACAACGCGCTCTCCGTCTTCGCGGTGGCCGAGCGCGGCACCATGTTCGACCCGTCGGCCGTGTTCTACATGGACAAGCTCGTGGTGGGCCCCGAGGCCGCCGACTTCGTGGATATGCGCCTGCCGGTGAAGCAGAACGTGAACCTCGTGGCCAAGGCCCTGGACAAGCCCGTCTCCCAGGTGACCGTGTGCGTGCTGGACCGTCCCCGCCACGAGGGCCTGGTCAAGGAGATCCGCCAGGCCGGCGCCCGCGTGAAGTTCATCCTGGACGGCGACGTCGCCGGCGCCATCGCCGCCGCCCGCCCGGGCACCGGCGTGGACATGATGATGGGCATCGGCGGCACCCCCGAGGGCATCGTCACCGCGTGCGCGATCAAGGCCACCGGCGGCATCATCCAGGGTCGCCTGGCCCCCACCGACGACGCCGAGAAGCAGAAGGCCCTCGACGCCGGCCTCGACCTCGACGCGGTGCTGACCACGAACGAGCTGGTCACCTCCGACCACTGCTACTTCGCGGCCACCGGCATCACCGACGGCGACCTGCTGCGTGGTGTGCGCTTCGCCGACGGCCGCGTGCACACGCAGTCCATCGTGATGCGCTCGTCGTCCGGCACGGTCCGCACCGTGGACGCCGAGCACGACGTGAAGAAGTGGTCCAAGTGGCTGGGGGACCGCGACGCCCGCTGAGCCCGCGGGCCGGTCTGCCGGGCTCAGCCCCGCGGCAGGCCGGCCACGTGCACCGTCGCCGGGGCGCCGGCCGCGGCGCGGACGGCCAGCGGGCCGGACGCCGTCTCCGCGGCGGGCAGGAACACGGCCTCGCCCGGGCCCAGCTCGATCTCCTGGCCTGCCAGGACCAGGCGCGCCGTGCCGCGGGTGACCACCGCGATCCCGGGCCCGTGCACGTCGAGCCCGTGGACAGCGTCGTCCTCGAGGGTGGCCTGGAGCAGCTCGAACTCCTCGAACGGCGGGCGGAAGGCCACCACGGAGTCGGCCACGCGCTCGGGCTCGGTGGAGGGCACCGGCAGCGCCTCGAAGGTGACCACGCGGCGCAGCTCGGGCACGTCCACGTGCTTCGGGGTGAGCCCGCCGCGCAGCACGTTGTCCGAGGCCGCCATGACCTCCACGCCCAGCCCGTGCAGGTACGCGTGCACGTTGCCGGCGGGCAGATGGATGGCCTGACCCGGGGCCAGGTCCACGCGGTTGAGCAGGATGGCCACCACCACGCCGGGGTCGTCCGGGTGGTGCTGGGCGGCCTCGAGGGCCGTGGCCAGCGAGGGGTCGCGCTCGGCCAGGTCCGGCGCGGCCCGCAGCACGTCCACGACCTGCGCCACGGCGCCGGGGGCGCCCCACACGGAGTCGGGGTCGAGGATCGAGGTGAACGCGTCCTCGAGGTCCCCGGCGGCGAGGGCCTGGCTGATCCGGGCGGCGGCGACGGCGACGGCGGACGTGTCCCCGTCCGCCCGCTCCGTGAGGGCGCGGGCCAGGGCCTCGAAGCTGTCCGAGGAGACCTCGGGGGAGCGGAAGCCGCACATCGCCGCGAAGGGGGTCAGCGCGAGCAGCATCTCCGGCTTGTGGTTCGCGTCCTTGTAGTTGCGCTGCGGGGCGTCGACCGGCACGCCGGCCGCCTCCTCCGCGGCGAAGCCCGCGCGGGCCTGCTCCAGGGTGGGGTGCGCCTGGATGGACAGCGGGGCGCCCGCGGCGAGCAGCTTCATGAGGAAGGGCAGACGGCCCTCCGGCGCGGCGGGCCCGAGGCAGCGCTCCGGGTCCGCGGCCACCACCTCGTCCAGGCCGACACGGGCGCCGTCCGCCACGACGGCGACGCACGGGGCGCCCGGATGGTCGCCCAGCCACAGCTCGGCCTCGGGGCGGCCGGTGGGCTCGCGTCCCTGCAGGTCGGCGAGGAGCGTGGGGGAGCCCCAGGCGTAGTCACGGATCACGGGCTTCAGGACGTGCATGCGCCCCAGCCTAGGTCAGCCCGTCGGCCCGCGCGCCGCGCCTCACGGGGCGGGGACGCACAGCCCGTTCGTCGAGGACGCGTGGTTCAGCACGTCCTCCTGGCCCAGGTCCTCGGCCGTCATCAGGTCCTCAGCGGTGAAGGGCTCGCCGTCGGTGCGGGTCGGCGGGGCCGGCCACGTGGCCGGGTCGTCCTCGTCGACGTCGGGGGCCTGCGTCTCCTGCGCGACGACGGCCAGCACGGTGAGCAGCGGCGTCGCCGAGACCCCGGTCGGCTCCGATCCGGCGGTCACGGACTTATCGGCCAGCATCTCGTCCACGCGGCGGTGGACGAGGTCGTAGTCGGGGTAGGTGGTGAAGTGGGTGCCCGTGTCGCCGAAGTCGGGCGGGCCGATGGTCAGCCGCCGCATCTTCTGGCCGCGCGAGCGCTCGGCGAGGTCCACGAACGTGCCGAGCTGGGACTGCGGCAGGTCGGTGGTCACGATCTGCTGGCCCGCCGCGAGGATCCCCTCGAAGCGGGTGAGCACGGTGGCAGGGCTGAACTGCTCCAGCATCGCCGCCTGCATGCACTGCTGCCGGCGGATGCGGGCGTAGTCGGTGGACCAGTGCCGGGAGCGGGCGAAGGCGAGCGCGTCGTCGCCGTTGAAGTGGTGGGTGCCCGGCTCCCACCAGATGTTGCCCCAGGCGCCGTCGGGTCGGACGCCGCGGTGCACCACATAGCCGCCGCTGACGACGTCCACCCCGCCCATGGCGTCGATCAGCTGGGCGAAGCCGCCCATGTCCATGAGGGCGTAGCCGGAGACGTCCAGGCCGAGGATGCCGCCGGCGGCGTCCTTCATGGCCTCGGCACCGGGGTGTTCGGCGTCCGGGTAGAGGTCTGCGTGGTGCTCCTCCACGTCCGTGTAGAGGGCGTTGAGGATGCACTCGTCGCCGCAGTCGAAGCCGTTGGGGTACACGTCCCACAGCGGGGAGCCCTCGACGAACGGCGCGTTCTGGAGGTTGCGGGGCAGGGAGAACATCACGATGGCGCCGGTGCGGGCGTCCACGGAGACCACGTGCATGGAGTCCGGGCGCAGCCCCTGGCGGCCCTCGCCGGCGTCCGCGCCCAGGACCAGGATGTTGTAGCGGCCCTCGGCCTCCGGGACGGCCGGCCCCTCCCGGAAGACCTCGCCGAGCGCGCCGCGGCTCGTGTTCGCGGCCCAGCCGCCGTAGAGCAGGGCGCCGCTGGTGAGCACGAGCGCGAGCGCGGCGACCGTCGCCGTGATCTTCCGCGCGCCGGGGGCGAGCAGGTGCAGCCGGATCAGCCGGAACGTGTCCACCCACAGCACCGCCCAGCCCACCGCCAACGCCGCCAGGACCACCGCCAGCCCGAGCAGCACGCCGTCCCGGGCCATGAGCGAGATCAGGCTCGCGCGGGAGACCAGCCACCACAGCAGCCCGAGGATCAGCACGGCCCACACGGTGACGGTGACCCGCAGCGCCACGCGGCCGAGCCGGCGGCTGCCGGCGACGAGCTGGGCGCCGCCGGGGACCAGCAGGGTCAGGGCGGTGAGGATCAGCGCCCGGCGGGTGCGCTCGGTGGGGGAGGCGACGCGCGGATCCCGGAGCGGGTCGGGCTGCGCGTGACCGGCGGGGACGGATCCGGTGGCGGGCGACATCAGCGGTCGGCGGCCATCCGCTCGCGCAGGCGGGTCCCCTTGGCCCGGGCCTGGGCGTTGAGCTCGTCGGCGTGCTCGGTTAGGGCGGCGCGCAGGCGGTCGCCCTCCGCGGTGTCGGCCGAGGCGAGGATGCGGGCGGCCAGCAGGCCGGCGTTGCGGGCGCCGTCGATGGAGACGGTGGCCACCGGCACACCGGCGGGCATCTGGACGATCGAGAGCAGGGAGTCCATCCCGTCCAGGCTCTTGAGCTTCACGGGCACGCCGATCACGGGCAGGGGGGTGACGGCGGCGAGCATCCCGGGCAGGTGCGCCGCGCCGCCCGCGCCGGCCACGATCACGCGGATGCCGCGCTCGTGCGCGCGGGCGCCGAACTCCACCATCTCGTGGGGCATGCGGTGCGCGGAGACCACGCCGACCTCGACGGGCACGTCGAGCTCGCGCAGGGCCTCGGCGGCCACGCTCATCACGGGCCAGTCGGAGTCGGAGCCCATCACGACGGAGACGACCGGGGCGTCGTCCTGCAGGGGCTGGGCGGGGGTCTGGGGCGTGGCGGTCATGGGCGGGCCTCCGTCTCGGTGCCGGTGGTGGGGGCGTCCTCGCGCAGCAGTACGGCGGCGGACTCGGCGGTCCGCACGGCCTCCTCGAGGCTGAGGCCGTGGTCCGCGACGACGTTGACGTGACCGACCTTGCGGCCCGGGCGCACGTCCTTGCCGTAGAGGTGGACCTTGGCCTGCGGGTGGGCGGCGAGGGCCGCGACGCTGCCGGCGTGCAGGTCCTCGCGGGCGCCGCCGAGGACGTTCTTCATCACGACGCCGGCCCCGCGGGGGGTCGTCTCGCCCAGCGGCAGGTCGAGCACGGCGCGGACGTGCTGCTCGAACTGGCCGGTGACGGCGCCGTCCATGGACCAGTGGCCGGAGTTGTGGGGGCGCATGGCCAGCTCGTTCACCTGGAAGCCCGGGCCGACCCCCGGCGTCTCGAACAGCTCGACCGCGAGCATGCCGGTGACGTCCAGCTCCTCGGCGAGGCGGACGGCCGCGGCGGTCGCGGCCGCGGCGACGGCCGGGTCGAGGTCCTGGGCCGGGGCGACCACGAGGTCGCACACGCCGGCCACCTGGACCGAGTCGACGACGGGGTAGACGGCCACCTCACCGGAGGGGGTGCGCGCCACCTGCGCGGAGAGCTCACGGGAGAAGGGGACGAGGGCCTCGGCCAGCAGCGGGGTGATGCCGGCGCCGAGCCACGCGGCCAGGGTGCCGTCCGCGGCGGAGGCGCGGGCGTCGTCGGCGTCGTCGAGCGTGAGCACGCCCTTGCCGTCGTAGCCGCCGCGGGCGGTCTTGAGGATCATCGGCCAGCCGTGCTCGTCGCCGAAGGCGAGGACGGCCTCGAGGTCATCGACCGGCGCCCACGCCGGGTTCGGCAGGCCCAGCCGCTCGACGGCGGCGCGCATGACCAGCTTGTCCTGGGCGTGCTGCAGCGCCTCGGGGCCGGGGCGCACGGCGACGCCGGCCTCCTGCAGGGCCCGCAGGTGCTCGGTGGGCACGTGCTCGTGGTCGAAGGTGACCACGTCCACCGTGGCCGCGAACGCACGCAGGTCCGCCAGGTCCGCGTGGTCGCCGACCACGTGGGGGGCGACCTGGGCCGCTGACGCGTCCGGGGCCTCCGCGAGCACGCGGAAGGGCACGCCGAGCTCCGCGGCGGCGCCCGCCATCATGCGGGCCAGCTGCCCGCCACCGATCACACCGAGTCGAGGGGAAGTCACCCGGACAGGGTAGTCGGACCGGCTGAGAACTCCGTCACGGAGGGGTGGCCGATGCCGGATCCGAGGAGGGCGCGCGCCGGGGGCGCGGCTACAGTGTTCCCCAGCCCTGCGCGGGTCCGCCCCGCGTGCACACCCCCGTCCCGAACCGAGGAGTCCACGCCCATGCTGTCCGATCTCTGGGGCCGCCTGACCGGGATGGTCTCCCTGCTGTGGCGGGAGGTGGCCAAGTTCGGCACCGTCGGTGCGGCCGCGTTCGTGGTGGACTCGCTCGTCTTCTGGTGGATGATGACCGGCCCGCTCGAGGGGTCCAACGTCAAGGCCAAGATCGTGGGCGGCGTCGTCGCCACCCTGTTCAGCTGGGTCGCCAACCGCTACTGGACGTTCCGGGACAAGCGCTCCTCGAACAAGACGCGCGAGCTCGTGATGTTCCTGATCATGAACGCGATCGGGCTGGGCATCCAGGCCGGCTGCGTGGCGATCGCGCAGTACCTGATGGGCGTGACCGACCCGACCGGCCTGTTCATCGCCGGCAACGTGATCGGCCTGTTCTTCGGCACCGTGTTCCGCTACTTCGCCTACCGGTTCTGGGTGTTCAAGGAGAAGCTGGACGTGGAGCCCGGCTTCGCCAACGACCTCGCGATCATCACCGGCCAGATGCCCGTGCTGCGCGAGGATCAGATGCCTCCGCACGGCCGGCACCGTACCCCCGACGCCGGGGTCTGAGCGCCCCGGCCTGACCCCGCCGCCCCGTCAGGGGCGCACGGTCACCGCCCGGCCCGCGTCCCACGCCTCCAGCGCGGCCCGCACTCCCGCCCACGTCAGGCGGGGGCGCGGGCCGTCGTCGTCCGGGGCGACGTCGGTCCCGGCCGGGATCGACGCGGGCCGCACGTGATCCACGGGGCCGGGCAGGGCATCCGGCTGGGCGCGGATCTCGGCGGCCACGTCCACGACGGCCGGATCGGTGGCCGGGCCGTCGAACTCGGGCTCGAGGCCGCGCGGCAGGGCCACGGCGAACACGGCCACGGACGGGTCCGGCCACGCCTCGGGCCGGTCCGTGAGGACGGCGGCGGGGGAGTCGCCCTCGAGGGCGGGCTCGGCCTCGGCGCAGAGCACCCCGAGGGCGAGGGCGTGGGAGAGCCAGTGGACGGGCAGGTCCAGGGCGACGGCGTCGCCCGCGCCGATGCCCTCGGCGCCGAGCAGGCCCGTGAACTTGGCGGCCCAGTTCACGGTCACGCGACCCGAGAGCTCGATGCGCTGGTCCACCGCGCCGGGCTCGTCCGGGGCCCCCGGCTCCTGGACGAGCGCGGGCCGCGGGGAGGAGGCGAGGCGGAGCACGAGGGGGCCGGTGGACCGGGGTGCGGAGAGGGAGACCATGGGCCCAGTGTGGCACCCGTTCGGTTTGACTCGGCATGAATCACACCGCTGTAATGAACCCGGGCCAACGGTCCCGCCAGGAGGGGCCCGCCGGCGTGCCCGGCACCCGCGCGGACCGCATGATCACCCGGCCCACAGCCGCCACGTCGATCCCGGGAAGAGGCGTCACACATGGAGCAGACCCAGCGAGTCGAGGACACGCACCGCGCCGATCCCGCGCCGGCGCCTCGTCCGCGGAGCGTTCCCAGCGACTGGTTCCTCGACCCCGCCGACCCGCAGGCCGGCGTCTCCGGCGCGAGCCTCGAGGACCAGGCGACCGCCTTCCTCACCGCCCACGACCTCGACGGCGAGACCGGCACCCCGGCCGCCACCGTCACCGCCCTCTTCCCCGGTGACGCGCGTCCGGTCGAGGCCGTGCCCGTCTCCCAGGACTGGGCCGCCATCCCGGGCGTGACCACCGAGCCCGTCGAAGGCGAGCTGGCCTGGCAGGCGGACGCCCTGTGCGCGCAGACGGACCCCGAGGCGTTCTTCCCGGAGAAGGGCGGCTCCACGCGGGACGCCAAACGCGTGTGCGAGGCCTGCACCGTCAAGGACGCGTGCCTGGAGTACGCCATGGCGAACGACGAGCGCTTCGGCATCTGGGGCGGGCTCTCCGAGCGCGAGCGTCGCCGCCTGCGCCGCGCCCGCGCCTGACGCACCGCGCTCATCCGCCGGGCGCGGTGCCCGGCGGGGACCGCCCGGTCCGGGCTCAGCCGCGGCCCCAGCTGGGGTCGAGCACCTGCGGGTCCACGCCCAGCGCGTCGGCGCAACGGCTCAGCGCCACCCCGTAGACGGCCCCCTCGAGGTCGGCCGGGTCGGCCGCGTCCCGCAGCGGCCGCTCGAACAGGGTGATCAGCACCCCGTCCCGGCCCTGCCGCTCGGCCCGCGCGAACAGCGCCTCCTCATCCCGTTCCCGGCCGGCGTGCAGCTCGCGCAGCCGTTCGTCGAGCCGGTCCGGGATGCGCTCCACCCGCGCGGTCACGTGCCGCAGCCCGGGCGCGTCCAGGGAGCCCAGCCGGTCCACCGCCTTCTCGACGGCGGTGAGCAGCGCCTCGCCCCGGCCCCGCTCCGAGCGTGCCCCGAACGGG
>NZ_JXSP01000115.1:0-18647 GCF_000946635.1 Micrococcus sp. MS-ASIII-49 | reverse complement strand
CGCCGTGGCCGCCCGCGCCGGACGCGGCGGCGCCCGGCTGAGGGGCTCCCGTCTCGACCGGGCCGCCGGACGTGCCCCGCTCCGGGCCCGCGGCGTTGTCCTCCCCGGCGGGCAGCGGGGCGAGGGGATCGGGGGCGGCGGGCGCGGTCATGCGCGCCATGGTAGGCCACCGCGCGGGCGGGAGGGCCGAGTAGGGTGGTCTGCCGTGGGACCCATGCGACGCTGCAGCAAAACCGGATGCCAGAGCCCGGCCCTGGCCACGCTGACGTACAACTACGCCGACTCCCAGGTGGTGATCGGCCCCCTGGCGCAGCGCGCCGAGCCGCACACCTACGACCTCTGCGCCGAGCACGCGCGCCGCACCACGGCCCCCCGTGGCTGGGAGGTGCTGCGCCTGGAGCTGCCCGAGCACTACGAGGCCGTCGCCCCGGACGGCACCGTGCACACCGTCCCCACCGCGCCGCGCGCGGTCCCCGCGGCGCCGCCCGCCGACGTCGCCTCCCGGCCCTCCCTCGCCGCGCCGCGCCTCGCCCCGGCCGCGCCGCCGGTGGACGCCGACGAGCCCGAGACGCCCGCCCCGCCGGCCCGCCCCGGCCTGCGCCTGGTGCGCGACGACGACTGAGGGGCCGCCGGTCCTGCGCGGCCGTCAGCTCCCGGAGGCCGCGGCGTCGGGGTCCGGACGTCGGGCGACGCCGGCCTCCAGCGCCCCCGGCTCGATCCGCAGCACGGCGGCGCCGTGGGTCCCGCCCACGATGTGCGGCTGCATCGTGCCCCAGAAGTAGGTGACCTCCACATGGTGCTGGAGGGCGGCTCTGGCCGACTCCGGGTCTGCCGAGAGGATGGCCTCCAGAAGCCGGCTGTGGTCCATGTCCTCATGCGCCGCCTTGACCTCCGGCAGCGACGTGACGCGGATGAACCGGGTGAGCTGCTCCTGGATCTCCTGCTCCGCCTGGACCAGCCGTGGATTGCCGGACATCTGGGCGATGTGGATGTGCAGGCGGGCGTCGGCGAATCGCCGGTCGGTGGTGCTCTCGATGACCGTCAGATACTCCTGCTCGAGGCGACGCAGGTCGACGCGCTCGGCCTCGGTGCCGCGCAGTGCCGCGAGGGAGGACGCCTCACCGGAGACGGCGCGCCGCCAGTCCGTGAGGATGCGAAGCTCGCCGAGGGTGACGCGCTGACGCAGGGCGTCGGCCTCGAGCCTCTCGGCGATGTCCGGCACCACGCGGGTTCCGCCGTGGCGTCCACGACTGGTCACGACGTAGCCGGCGGTCCGGAGCCTGGCCAGAGCCTGACGCAGGGTCATGGCTGCGATGTTGAAGTGCGCCGCCAGCGCCTCCTCGGACGGGAGGCGTTCGCCGGCGCGGAGCCGTCCGATGGAGATGGCCTCGATCAGGGTCGAGTACACCTCGTCCGCGCCGATGCGCGTGCCTGCAGGGGGGAGGGGGAGATCGATGGCGTCCATATACATGCAGACCCTATAGGTATTTTTGGGATCCTGCTCGGACCCGGACGGTCCGGCCGCCACGACGCCGGGAGGGACCGTCCCTCCCGGCGTCGGCGGCCCCCTCGTCAGTCGATGCCCAGGTCGCTCATCAGGGCGTCCGCCAGCACCTCGGCGCCGATCTCCGCGTCGGCGTCCTCGACGTGCTCCTCGTGCGCGTGGGAGACCCCGGTGGGATTGCGCACGAACAGCATCGCCGTCGGGACGTGGGCCGCGAGGATGCCGGCGTCGTGGCCCGCGCCCGTGTCGAGCACGGGCGCCTCCGGCAGGGCGGTCTCCAGACGACGGCGCAGCCCCGGGTCGAAGCGCGTGGTCGGGGAGAGCGACTCCTCGCGCAGGTCGAACCCGCAGCCCTGGCCGGCGGCGAGTTCCGCGGCGAGCCCGGCGATCTGCTCCACCACGAGGGCCGTGACGGCGTCCTCGGGGTGGCGCACGTCCAGCCACACGTCCACGCGCGAGGCGATCACGTTCGTGCCGCCGGGGATCGGCTGCAGGCGGCCCACCGTGGCCCGAGCGCCGTCGTGCCGGGACGCGATCCCGGGGATCTGTGCGATGACCCCCGCCGCGGCGACGAGGGGATCGTGCCGATCGCTCATGAGCGTGGTGCCGGCGTGGTTGCCCTGACCGGTGAAGACGAGGCGCCACCGGCCGTGGCCCAGGATCGATGACCCGATGGCGACCGGCTGCCCGAGGTCGATGAGGCCCCGCCCCTGCTCGACGTGGAGCTCGATGAACGCGCCGATTTGGGCCAGGCGCTCGTCGTCGCGCCCCATCCGCTCCGGGTCCAGGCCCGCCGCCCGGGAGTGCTCGGCGAAGGTGCCGCCGTCCTCGTCCGTGAGGGCGAGCGCCTTCTCGACGGGGATGGCGCCCGTGAGGATCCGGGAGCCGAGGCAGGCGATGCCGTAGCGGGAGCCCTCCTCCTCGGGGAAGACCGCGATCGCCACGGCCCGGTCCGGCCGGCGCCCCTGTGCACGCAGCACGTCCACGGCGGCTAGGGCCGAGGCCACGCCGAGCGGGCCGTCGAACGCGCCGCCGCCGGGCACCGAGTCGAGATGGCTGCCGGTGACGATCGCCCGGGAGCGGTCCCCGGAGGGGGCGTCCCACCAGGCCCAGATCACGCCGTTGCGATCGGTCTCCACGTCCAGGCCCCGGGTCTCGGCCTCGGCGACGAACCAGCTGCGCAGGTCGAGCTCGGCGGTCGAGTAGACCGGCCGGGTGTAGCCGCCACGCGACGCGTCGCGGCCCGTGTCGGCGATGGCGGCCATCAGCGAGGCGACCCTGCGGGGCGAGGTCGCCGTCATCGGGCGGCCTCCGCCCGGTGGTGGGCGACGCGGAACTCCTCGGGGACGGTGCCCGTGCCGGTGGCCAGGCCGGCCGCGAGCTCGCCCAGCAGCGGTGCGAACTTGCCGCCGTGGCCGGAGCAGGCGGACAGGAGCACGACACCCTCGGCCTCGTCGATCACGAAGTCCTCGTTCGCGGTGCTGGTGAACAGGCAGGTGGCCTCGGCATAGGGCTCGGGGACGACGCCGGGCAGGTACCGCCTGGCGTAGTCCTGCACCGTCCGGCGCATCTCCTCCGTGATTTGCCCCGACTGGTCCCGGGCGGAGGAGAGGACCGGTCCGCCCTTGTACTGCGCCATCTTCTGGCCGCGGAAGTCGGCATCGCGCCCGCCGGGCAGGCCGTAGGTCTGCATCTCCGAGCTCTTGTGGATGAAGGTGGGCCAGGCCGGGTAGGCGGCGCCCGCGTCGTCGGTCTCACGCCAGGGCAGGTGGAACGCCTGCTCCTCGCGCACCTCGAACGCGGGGACGGAGGCGAGGAACGCCGAGGGCAGCGCCAGGTCGCGGAGCAGGACGGGGAGCCACCCGCCCGCCGCGACGATCACTTTCGTGCCCGTCACGCGCCGCCCACCGATCGAGCGGACCTCGAAGCCGCCGGAACGGCGGCCGATGCCAGCGACCTCCCAGTCCGTGTGCACCTCGGCGCGGCCGGTGGCCACGGCGAGCTCGAGCATCGTCTCGATCGTGGACATGGCGTCGAGCACACCCGCACCGGGGTGGTAGAGGACGTCCGTGTCGAACGCGATCTGCGGGAAGCGCTCCCGGGCCTGGTCGGCGGAGAGCAGCTCGTGCTCCACGCCGGAGGCCTCGAGCACCCGGGCGAGGCCGTGGGGATCGCGCAGGTCCCCGAAGTCGACGGAGCCGGTGGGGGTGATGAGCTGCCGGCCGCTCGCCGTCTCCAGGTCGTCCCACCCCTTCCTGGCACGCACCACGAGGTCGGCATACGACTTCTCGGGGTAGGCGTAGCGGAAGATCCGGGCCGATCCATGGGAGCTGCCCTCGTGGTTGCCCGGGGTCGTGCGCTCCAGGACGGTCACGTGGTGGCCGGCTTCGGCGAGGTGCCAGGCGGTGGCCGCCCCGGCGAGTCCGGCGCCGATGACGATGAAGTCTGACGAGTGCATGTGAGCTCCTGGGTTCGCGGTGTCCGGTGGTCGGTGCCCATCCAGTCCACACGCGACTGATAGCGAGGTCCAATACCTGCTCCGGACCAAGCGATAGGGTTCCCCTATGGAACTGCGTCAGCTGCGCTACTTCCTCGCCGTGGCCGAGGAACTGCACTTCGGCCGGGCCGCCGCCCGGCTGCACGTGTCCCAGCCGCCGCTGTCCGTGGCGGTCAAGTCCCTCGAGAAGGAGCTGGGCGCCACCCTGTTCGAGCGCACCTCGCGCCGGGTCGCCCTCACCCCGGAGGGCGAGGCGTTCCGCGCCCGGGTGCAGGAGCTGCTCGAGGGGCTCGACGCGGCCGTCGCCGAGCTCTCCGAGGTGCACCGGGGGATCCGGGGGCGGCTGCGGATCGGCTACGTCAGCTCCGCGAGCTACTCGATACTCCCGCGGGCCGTCCACGCCTTCCAGGGCCGCTTCCCGCAGGTGGAGCTGACGCTGAGCCCTCTCACGAGCGCCGAGCAGCTGGCCGGGCTGGCGGAGGGGAGGCTCGACGTCGGGATCGTCAGGGACCTCGTCCCCACGCCCGGCGTGCGTCGCGAGCACGTCCTCAGCGAGGGGCTGGTCGCGGTGCTGCCGGAGCGGCACCGGCTGGCCTCCCACGCGGAGGTGCCGATCGCCGAGCTCGTGGGGGAGCCCCTCGTCCTCTTCCCCGCCGAGCTCATGCCCGGCTACCTCGCACGGATCACCGAGGCCCTCGAGTCCGGCGGCGCGACGATGGACGTGGTGCAGCGCACCGTGCACCAGGAGACCGTGCTGGGCCTCGTCGCGGCGGGCGTGGGGCTGTCGATCCTGCCCGAGTCCGTCGCCCGCCTGCGCATGCCTGGCGTGGTCGCGCGGCCGCTGGACGCCCGACCGACCACGGAGCTCTCCGTGGTCTGGCACGGGGCGATGGGCGCCGCGGCCCGCGCCTTCGCCGACCACGTCCTCGAAGCCGGCGCGGAGCCCCTGCCGAGCGAGGCGACGTGATGCCGATCCGCCGGCGCGGCCTGGCTACGCTGGGCCGATGGGCATCGGAACGCTGATCGCGCGACACCGGGACCGGCCGCCGGTGCGGTGGGCGAACGGAGCCGGCACCACGGTGGAGCTGGTCTCCCCTCAGGAGTCCGCGATCCTCACGCCGGGCCTGCCCCGCTGGCGCCTCAGCGTGGCCTCGCTCGAGCGGGCGGCGCCGTTCTCGCCACTGCCCGGCCGGCACCGCCGGTTCCTGCCCGTCGGCGGGGACGTGGTCCTGACCGTGGACGGGGTGCGCACCCCGGTGCAGGCCGGGACCGTGTGCGAGTTCGACGGCGGCGCGACCGTCGACCTGGTGGACCTGCCGACGCCCTGCCACGCGGTGAACCTCATGGTGGAGCGGGCCGGGGAGCCTGCCCCGCCGCTCCCTCGGCTGTGGTCGCCGACGTCCGGGTCGCCCGCCCCCGCGGGCGAGACGCTCGCGGTGGCGCTCGAGCCGGCGGGCGACGTCGGGCCCTTCGACCTGCTCAGGTGCTCCGAGGCCGACGCGTGGACGGCCGCGCGGGCGGGGACGTGGGCGCTGCTCGTGCTGTCCTGACGCCGGCGCGCGGACGGGCCCCGCGCCGTTCTGGGGCGCGGGACCCGTCCCGGGAGGGCTCAGGCCAGGGCCGGGGTCTCCCAGAGGTTGAGCACGGTGCCGATGCCCTTCTCCTCGGCCGTGCGGTAGAGGTCCGTGGCCCAGGCGACATCCTCGATCGGCATGCCGCCCACGGAGTAGAGGATGATCTCCTCGTCGTCGCGCCGCGCGGGCAGCGCGCCGGTGGCGATGTCCGCGATCTCCTCGATCTTCTCCGCGGGCAGCGTGCCCTGCTCGACCAGGCCGAACCAGTGCGAGCCCGGGATGCCCAGGATCTGGTAGGCCTGCGGACCGTACTCCTCGAGCCACGCGTCGTAGAGGCCCTGGGCGTCGATCACGAGGCGGGCGTCGTCGCCGGCGAGGAAGTCGTCGTCGAAGCGGGCCGCGGCGGGCAGCAGCAGCAGCGCGCCGGGCTTGATCGCCGACTTCGGGAAGTAGGGGAAGGCGGAGCTGCCGGCGGCGTCGGTGGTGGTGGTCGCCATGACGATGTCGGCGTCCGCGATGGCCTCCTCGATGCTCTCGCAGACCGTGGCGCTCGTGAGCTGCGGGAACGTCTCGGTGGCCCAGTCGACGAACGCCTGGGTGCTGGCCGCGCCCCGGCCCTTCACGGTGAGGGTGTCGATGGACGGGCGCAGGGCGAGCGTGGTCTCCAGCGTGGAGCGGGCGATGACGCCGGGGCCAACCACCGCCACGGTCTTCGCGTCCTCCTTGGCGAGGTGCTTGACCCCCACGCCGGGCACGGAGCCGGTGCGGTACGCGCTGAGCAGGTTCGCGCTCATGATCGCCAGCGGGGCGCCCGTGTCACGGTCGTTGAGGACGAACACGTGGATGGAGCGGGGCAGGCCCTTGGTGCGGTTCTCCGCGTTTGAGCCGTACCACTTCACGCCGGTGGTGCCGAAGCGCCCGCCGAGGTAGGCGGGCATGGCCATGAAGCGGCGGTCCGGACCGTCCTTGGGCATGCCCTCGTGCTGGGGATCGCCGGGGAAGGTGATCATGGCGCCGTGCGAGTTGCCGTTCTCGCCGGCCATCATGTAGTCGCCCTTGCGCATCAGCACGAGGGCCTCCTCCATGACGTCGGTGCAGCGCACGAGGTCGCCGACGCCGGCCTCGATCATGTCGGGCTCGCTGAGGTAGCGGAAGTTGATCTCGGTGGACATGGGGCTCCTCTTTCCTGGGGGCGGCGTTCTCGGGGGTGGACGGGGGCGGGGCGGGGTCAGACGGCCTCGGGGCCGGTCTCGCCGGTGCGGACGCGGACGACGCGGACGACGTCGGTCACCCAGACCTTGCCGTCGCCGATCGTTCCCTCGTCGTCGGAGCGTGCCGCGGCGACCAGCACGTCGATGGCGTCCTCCAGCTGTTCGTCGGCGACGACCATCTCGAGGCGGACCTTGGTACGGAAGACGACGTCGTGGGCCTCTCCGCGGTAGTACTCGGTGCGGCCGCCCTGGGCGCCCCGTCCCTGGACCTCGGTGGCCGTGAGGCCGGTGAGGCCGGCGGCCTCGAGGGCGTTGCTGACCTTCTTGAGACGGCTCGGTCGGATGACGGCGGTGATGAGCTTCATGGTGTTCCTCCTGCTGCTGCCGCGGATGTGCGGGGTGGTCAGATGATGCCGCCGTCGTACGCGGACTCGGCGTGCAGGGCCCGGTCGAGCCCGAGCTCCTCGCCCTCCTCGGGGACGCGGATGGGGTGGATCCGGTCCATGACCCAGGCGATGGCGTAGGTCATGCCGAACGAGTAGACGAGCGTCACGACGATCGCGAGCGCTTCGCGCCAGATCATGCTCGGATCGCCGCCGAACACGACGCCCGCCATCCCGGCCGGGGCCGCCGCGGTGGCGAAGAAGACGGCGAACATGGCCCCGGCGATGCCGGCGATCCCGTGCACGGCGAACACGTCCATGGAGTCGTCGATCCGGTGCCGGCGCTTCCAGGTGATGGCCCACGCGGCGGCCGCGGCGCCGAGGAAGCCGACGAGGATCGCGCCGATGGGGTGCACGGCGTCGGCCACCGGGGTGATGGCCACGAGGCTGGCGATGATGCCGGTGCCCATGCCCAGGAGGGTGGCGTGGCCGTCACGGACCCGTTCGACGGCGATGAAGCCGAGCATGCCTCCGCACGTGGCGAGGATGGTGGTCATCACGGCGTACTCCGCGACGTGGTTCGCCCCGGCGGCGGTGCCGCCGTTGAAGCCGATCCAGCCCATCATGAGCATGCCGACGCCGATGAGCATCAGCGGCAGGTTGTGCGGGCGCATCGCGGTGCCCGTGTGCCGCCGGCCCAGCACCATCGCCAGGGCGAGGCCCGCGGCGCCGGCGTTCATGTGGATGGCGGTGCCGCCGGCGTAGTCGTGCAGGCCGAGGACGTTGGCCATCCAGCCGCCGATGACGCCGGTCTCCTCGTCGTCGAACGCGAACACCCAGTGGGCCAGCGGGCTGTAGACCAGGAGCACCCAGAGGGCGGCGAACACGAGCCAGGCGCCGAACTTCATGCGCCCGGCCGCGCCGGAGGCGACGAGCGAGACGCTGATGGCGGCGAAGAGGATGAAGAAGGCGGCGGAGAGCGTCCCGCCGGCCCCGTCGTCGGCGACGAAGGCGTCGAAGAAGGCGAACTCCGCGGGGTTGCCGATCAGGCGGAGCCCGCCCACCGAGTCGCCGAACACCAGGCCGTGGCCCAGGACGACGTAGGCCACGCCGCCGACCGCGAGGCCGCTCATCACCATCATGAGCATGTTGAGGACGTTGCGGTCGTCGAGCATTCCGCCGTACAGGAATGCCAGTCCGGGGAACATGAGCAGCACCATGGCCGCCGCCGCGAGTATCCAGGCGATGTCTGCCGGTTGCATGCGCGTCTCCTCTGTGTGGGGGGTGGGAGGAGGTTCGTTAACTACTAACCTCTAGAAGATAGAATGAGGGACGATCGCAGGATCTCCGACTGTGTGTCGTCCGCGTTACGGGACCGCTGCCGATCCCGCCCCGGATCGGGGTGTGAAGGTCCGTGGGGCGGCACCGCGAGCACCGGGGGCGGCATCGGTAGGCTGGGGTGCATGACTGAGACCTCCGGAGAGTTCCGCACCCCCGACGTCGACCCGGCCTTCGCCAACCGCACCACCGTGCCCGGTGCCTCGTTCGACTTCACGGTCCGGGACCTGTCCCTGGCCGAGGCGGGCCGCCACCAGATCCGCCTGGCCGAGCACGAGATGCCGGGCCTGATGTCCCTGCGCGAGGAGTACGGGCAGACCCAGCCGCTGAAGGGCGCCCGCATCGCCGGCTCCCTGCACATGACCGTGCAGACCGCCGTGCTCATCGAGACCCTCATCGCCCTCGGCGCCGAGGTCCGGTGGGCCTCCTGCAACATCTTCTCCACGCAGGACGAGGCCGCCGCCGCCGTCGTCGTGGGCTCGGGCACCCCCGAGGACCCGCAGGGCGTGCCGGTGTTCGCCTGGAAGAACGAGTCCCTCGAGGACTACTGGTGGACCGCCTCGCAGATCCTCACCTGGCCGGGCGCGGACGAGGATCCGGAGCTCGGCCCCAACATGATCCTGGACGACGGCGGCGACGCCACCCTGCTGGTGCACAAGGGCGTCGAGTTCGAGGCCGCGGGCGCCGTGCCCAGCGCCACCGAGGACGACCCCGAGGAGTACCGGATCATCCTCGAGACCCTGCGCCGCTCGCTGGCCCGCGACCCGCAGCACTGGACCCGGACCGCCGGCACCCTGCGCGGCGTCTCCGAGGAGACCACCACGGGCGTGCTGCGCCTCTACCAGCTGGCGCAGGAGGGCCGCCTGCTCTTCCCGGCGATCAACGTGAACGACGCCGTGACGAAGTCCAAGTTCGACAACAAGTACGGCATCCGCCACTCCCTGCCGGACGGCATCATGCGCGCCACGGACGTGCTGATCGGCGGCAAGGTGGCCGTGGTCTGCGGCTACGGCGACGTCGGCAAGGGCGCCGCCGAGGCCCTGCGCGGCCAGGGTGCCCGCGTGATCGTCACGGAGATCGACCCGATCTGCGCGCTGCAGGCCGCGATGGACGGCTACCAGGTGGCCCGCCTCGAGGACGTGGTGGGCGAGGGCGACATCTTCGTCACCACCACCGGCGGCAAGGACATCATCATGGCCGAGCACATGGCCGCCATGAAGGACAAGGCCATCGTGGGCAACGTCGGCCACTTCGACAACGAGATCGACATGGCCGGCCTGGCCCGCATCCCCGGCGTCGTGAAGACGGAGATCAAGCCGCAGGTCCACGAGTGGACCCTGGACGGCGGCACGGAGGCCGAGCGCAGCATCATCGTGCTCTCCGAGGGTCGCCTGCTGAACCTCGGCAACGCCACCGGCCACCCCTCGTTCGTGATGAGCGCGTCCTTCACCAACCAGGTGATGGCGCAGATCGAGCTCTTCGGCGGCTCCACGGGCACCGGCGCCCTGACCGGCGACCACTACGAGAAGCGCGTCTACACGCTGCCCAAGGTGCTGGACGAGAAGGTCGCCCGCCTGCACCTGGACGCCCTCGGCGTCGGGCTGACCGAGCTGACCAAGGCCCAGGCCGAGTACCTCGGCGTGGACGTGGCCGGCCCCTACAAGGCCGACCACTACCGCTACTGATCCCCGGCGCCCGCGGGCGGACGGACCCACTCGAGAGAGGCACGAGCATGGCTTCCCATCAGGCCGGCCGCGGGCGCGACGAGCGCGCCGGGGCGGAGGACTTCGAATCCGGGCTGGACTACGGCGCGTTCGTCGAGGACGACGCCGCCGACGATCCGAACCGCACCCAGGCGCTGCCCGCCATGGGCCGGGACGACGACGGCGGCGCCCAGCACACCTCGGCGCTCAGCCCCGAGGACCTCGCCGCGCTGCGCGGCGGGGACGCGGCGGCCGCGGACCGACGCGACGCCGGCCGCCCGGTCGCGGACGCCGACCGCGACATCGTCGCCTCCCGGGCCGTGCCCGAGGGCGACCGGCGGCCGTTGCCCGGCGCCGACGAGCTCGGCCCGCTGAGCGCCGCCGTCGGGGCCCGCCCGGCGGGGTCGAGCACAGCCGCCCCGGTCGACCGCTACCCCGAGGACGGCACCGCCGCCCCCGTGGCGCAGGCGGCGGCCCTGCAGGGCCCCACGCCGGAGGAGCGCGCGCGCCTGCCCAAGGCGGGCCCGCGCCTGGCGCAGGTGCTGCTGGCGATCCTCGCCCCGCTCGCCCTGCTGCTGGCCGCCGTCCGCCTCGTGGCGAGCCCGGTGTTCCTGTGGCTGGAGTACCACCGGCCCGGGTTCCCCGCGGACCGGTTCGGCTTCACCCTCGCCGACCGCATGCACTACGGCTCCGCCGGGCTGGACTACGTGACCAACCTGGCCGGCCCGCGGTACCTCAGCAGCCTCACGCACCAGGGCGCGCCGCTGTTCACCGAGGTCGAGGTCGACCACATGACGGACGTGAAGACCGTGCTGTGGATCGCCGCCGCGGCGCTCGTGGTGCTCGTGGTGGTGTGCGCCCTGCTCATCGCGTCCCTGCTGCGCACCAGCCCCGGCGGGGTGCGCCGCGCCCTGTTCGCCGGCGCCGTGTGGCTGCCGCTCGCGGTGATCGCGCTCGCGGTCCTGGCGGTGCTGGGCTGGGAGACGTTCTTCGCCGGGTTCCACTCGCTGTTCTTCGCGGACGGCACGTGGACGTTCTCCGTGCGGGACGCCCTCATCCGCCTCTACCCCCAGCAGTTCTGGGTGGACGCGGCCGTGGTGGTCGGGCTGGTGACCCTGCTGGCGTCCCTCGTGACGCTCGTGGTCACGTGGCCCACGCGCCGCCGTCGTGAGCTCAGCGCGGACCGCCGCGAGCAGCTGCTGCGCACCCGCCTGCGGTGGGCCCGGGAGGACGACGCCGTGGTGCGCTGACCGCCGCCGGACGGGAACGGGCCGGGAGGACGAGACGTCCTCCCGGCCCGTCGTCGTCCGGGGGCGGGGTCAGCGACGGTAGAGGGCCTCGACGTCCTCGGCGTGGTCCTCGATCACCTGGGCCCGCTTGAGCTTCTGGGACTGGGTGACGTGCCCGGAGTCCTCGGTGAACGGGTGGTCCAGGATGCGGAAGCGGCGGATGGACTCGGCACGGGAGACGCCCGCGTTGACCTGGTCCACCGCCTCCTGGATCGAGGCCAGCACGGTGGGGTCCGTCGCGGCCTCGGCCGGAGTGAGGCTGAGCTCGCGGTCCAGGGCCCACTGGGTGAAGGCCTCGGTGTCCAGGGTGATGAGGGCGCCCACGAACGGGCGGTTCTCGCCGACCACCACGACGTGCTCGATGAGCCGGTGCTGGCGCAGCGCCTCCTCCATGGGCGTGGGGTACACGTTCTTGCCGCCGGCGGTGATGATCACGTCCTTCTTGCGGCCGGTGATCCGCAGGAAGCCGTGCTCGTCCAGCGCGCCGATGTCCCCGGTGCGGAAGAAGTCGTCCTCCATCGCCTCCGCCGACGCCTTCGGCATGCCGTGGTAGCCGTCGAACACCACGGGGCCGCGGATGAGGATCTCGCCGTCCTCGGCGATCTTCACCGTCACCCCGGCCACGGGCAGGCCCACGGTGCCCACCCGGTGCGCGCCGGGGATGTTCACGGTGGCCGGCGCGGTGGTCTCCGTGAGGCCGTAGCCCTCCACGATCGGGATGCCGGCGCCGCGGAAGAAGTGCACCAGCTCCGGGGAGAGGGCGGACGCGCCGGACACGCACGAGATCACCTCGCCGCCGAGGGCCTCCCGGATCTTGCGGTAGACCAGCCGGTCGAACAGCGCGCGCCGGGCGCGCAGCAGGGCCGAAGGCCCGGGACCGTCCCCGAACTCGGCCTCGTCCACGGCCGTGGACCACTCGATGGCGGTGCGCTTGGCGGCCGCGTAGATCGGCCCGGTGCCGCCCTTCTGGGCCTTGGCCTCGATGCCGGCCTCGACCTTCTCGAACACGCGCGGCACGGCCAGCAGCCACGTGGGGTGGAAGGAGGCGAGGTCGCCGAGCAGCGTGGCCGGGGAACCGGAGTGGGCCACCTGGATGCGGGCGTACAGGCAGATGACCTGGACGGCGTGGGCGAGCACGTGGGCCAGCGGGAGGAAGAGCAGGGTGCGCGACGTCGTCGTCTCCGGGGACCACTGGACCACCTCGCGCGCGAAGTGCAGCACGTTGATGGCCGCGCCCACGAAGTTGCCGTGCGTGATCACGGCGCCCTTCGGGCGGCCGGTGGTGCCGGAGGTGTAGACGATCGAGGCGGGGCTGGCGAGGGTCGCCAGGGAGCGGGCGTGCTCGACGGCGTCGTCCGACACGAACGCGCCGGCCTCGGCCAGCTCCGCCAGCCCCGCGTCCGTCAGCGGGAACGTCGCCACGTCCACGCCCGCGTGCCCGGCGGCCTCGGCGACACGCTCGCCGAGCTCCTCGCTGCCGACGGCGACCACCCGCAGGCCCGAGTCCGTGACGATGTGCTCCACCTGGTGGGCCGAGGAGGTCTCGTAGATCGGCACGGAGACGGCGCCGGCGAACCACACGGCCTGGTCGAGGACGGCCCACGCGTAGGAGGTGGGGGAGAACAGGCCCACCCGGTCCCCGGGCTGGACGCCGCGGGCGATGAGGCCGGCCGCCACGGCGCGCACCTGCGTCAGGAACGCGGTGAAGTGGACGTCCACCCAGCCGCCCGCGCCGTTGCGCACGGCGTACACGGGGGCGTCCGGCCGGTCGGCACAGGAGGCGACGATCAGGTCCGTGATGTTGGAGTCCGCCGGAGGCATGCCGACGAGCTCGGTGGCGGACTCATGGACGGGGTTCTGGTTCTGCACGGTCCGAGAGTATCCATTTCCGGGCGTGCGGCGCGCGGTCGGGCACGCCCGCGCCCGGGACGCGGCCGTCAGATCCAGCTGCTGAACCACATCCGCCAGCGCCACTGGTCGTACGAGATGACGTCGCCGATCCAGACGGGCAGGAAGAACAGGGACACGGCGACGGCGATCGTCACGTACGCCAGCACCAGGGCTGAGCCCCAGCGGGGCCCGGGCCGGCGGCCTGGCCGCAGCAGCAGCGAGAGCGTCAGGGCGATCATCATCACGAGGAAGGGCTCATAGGCGATCGTGTAGAAGAAGAACATGGTCCGCTCGGGCCACAGGAACCACACCAGCTGCCCGGCCGCGTAGGCGCCGAGCAGGGCGCCGGCCCGCCAGTCCCGGTGGCGCACCAGCAGCCACACGCACACGAGGACGGCGGCCAGGCCCGTCCACCACACGAACGGGTTGGCGATGTCCGTGATGGCCGCCGAGCACGCGCCCGCGGCGTCCGCCGGGCAGATCCCCTCGCCGGGCTCTGCACCCTCGTAGTAGTAGCTCACGGGCCGGCCCATGAACGGCCAGGTCCACGGGTTGGCGGCGTAGTCGTGGGGGCTGGTGAGGCCCTGGTGGAAGGTCGTGGACTCCACGTGGTAGTGCCACAGGGAGCGCAGCGGACCGGGGACCAGCCCGGCGAGCAGGCCCTCCGGCGGGTTGTCCCGGTGCCAGTCCCGGTAGTAGCCGCCCTCCGTGACGAACCAGCCGGTCCACGAGGCCAGGTAGGCGACCAGGCCGCCGCCCACCACGGCCACGAACGCGTACAGGCCGTCCTTCTCGACGCCGGCCCACGCCCAGTGCCGCACCCCGGCGGTCCGGCGCGCGGACATGTCCCACAGGACCGTGAGCAGGCCGAAGGCCGCCATGAACGCCAGCCCGGAGAGCTTCACGGCGCAGCCGGCGCCCAGCAGCACGCCCGCCAGCAGTCGCCACGGGCGCCAGCCGAGCCACGGCCCGCTGGCCAGGGCGTCGCGTCCCCGCCGGGCGACGTCGAGGGCCAGCCGCTCCGCGAGCAGCCGCCGCCCGTGGACGCGGTCCGCCAGGAGCGCGGCGAAGGCCGCGAGCACGAAGAACGAGAGGAAGATGTCCAGCAGCCCGATGCGGGACAACACCAGGTGGTGGCCCTCCACGGCCAGCAGCAGCCCGGCGACCGCGCCCAGGGACACCGAGCGCAGCAGGTGCTGCGTGGCGAGGGCGACCAGCAGGACGGACAGCGTGCCGGCCACCGCGGCGCTGAACCGCCAGCCCACCCCGTTGTCCGGGCCGAACGCGAGCATGCCCAGGCCGATCAGCCACTTGCCCAGCGGCGGGTGCACCACGTAGGCGGCCCCCTCGAGCGGCTCCGCCTCGCCGCGCGCGAACGCGTCGTTGACGTCCTCGTCCCACCGCCGCTCGTAGCCGGACTCCAGGAGGGAGTAGGCGTCCTTGGGGTAGTAGGTCTCGTCGAAGATCAGCTGGTCCGGGTGGGCCAGGTTCGTGAACCGCAGGACGCCGGCGATCACCGTGACCAGCAGCGGCAGGATCCAGTGCCACCGCGTCAGGGGTGCCGCCCTCACCCCGAGGCGGGCGCGCAGGGCGGCGACGCCGAAGGGGCCGTCGTCGGCCGCGACGGCGGCGGGGCGGGAGGCGAGGGCGGTGGCGGGCACGGGCTCCATGCTAGGCGGCGGGGTGGAGCAGGCCTCCTCGACGTGCGGCCTGCTCTCAGACGTGGCCGAGCGGCCACCGGCGGCGCACGGCGGGCGGGAGGAACCCTGCGACGCGCTGGATCCGGTCCTTGTGGGGGCGGAGCCGGTACTTGACCGCTGCCAGCGTGTCCACCGAGCGTTCCCGCCAGACACGGCGGGCGCCCCTCAGGGGGCTGCGCACTCTGACGTGATACTTGTCCAGGAGCGGCTCAGGGACGATCTCCTGTCCGATGTCGAAGCGGTCGGCGAAGCGGGCGATGCCGAGTTCCTTGTCCGGATAACCCGTGAAGTGCATGACGAACGCGTCCGTCAGGGAGTCCTCGTAGTAGTGCCCGCGCGAGTTCAGCTCTCGGTGGCCGACGATCCGGACGCGCTCGGCGTGCCCGCCCGTCTGGATGGCCCACCACATCTGGTCCTGGTCGCCGTGGGTGAACAGACCGTCGCGATCGTTGTCCCACCAGGCCCGGACCGTGGCCAGGTCCGCTGTCGAGGTCGACTCCACGATCGTGCGCGCCGTCTCGTCGTTCCGGAGCAGCATGACCCCGGTGTTGATGCGTGACCAGAACCCGTTCGGCTCTGTGGGCCCTTCGGCGATGACCAGGCTGATGTCGTCACGCTCGGCCTCGGAGATCAGGCGTCGGAGGTTGTCCGCCTCGAAGTCGGTGAAGAAGGCATCGTCGTCCATCCACACGAGCCAGTCATAACGTGGGAGCAGCCGGCGGAGGATGGCGACCTTGTAGTCGAACTTGGTGACGATATGCGGGTCGATGCCCGTCTCGAGCCGGTAGTCCAGCCCGTGCTCTCGAGCGTAGATCGCGTGGTTGACGTAGGAGCGCAGGCGGATCTCGTCGCCACCGGACGTGATGCAGATGCGGGGCTCGACGGGCATGGTCCTGACCTTTCGGAGAGGCGTGGGCCCGGGCGGGCTCGGGGCGGTGCCTCTACGATCTTGACATATGACCCCGAGACCGACTGATCTGCCGTCCCCGTCCGGCCGCATCGTCCTGGCCGCCACCCCCATCGGCAACCTCGGGGACGCGTCCGCGCGCCTGCGTGAGCTGCTGGCGGAGGCGGACGTGATCGCCGCCGAGGACACCCGGACCGCGCGGCGCCTGTGCGCCGGACTGGGCGTCACCCCGACGGGCAGGGTGGTGGCCCATCACGAGCACAACGAGGCGGCCTCCGCCCAGGGGCTGCTGGACCAGGTGCGGGGCGGTGCCACGGTGGCGGTGGTCTCGGACGCGGGCATGCCCACGGTCTCGGACCCGGGGTACCGGCTCGTGGCGGCCGCGGTGTCCGCAGGGCTGCCCGTGACCTGCGCGCCCGGCCCCTCCGCCGTGACCACCGCGCTCGCCCTGTCCGGCCTGCCGACGGACCGGTTCGCCTTCGACGGCTTCGTCCCCCGCAAGGACGGGGAACGACGGCGATGGCTCACCTCCCTGCTCACCGAGACGCGCACCGTGGTCGCCTTCGAGTCGCCGCAGCGTCTGGCGGACGCGCTGGCCGTCGTCGTGGAGGTCCTCGGTGCGGAGCGGCCGGTGTGCGTGGCCCGCGAGCTCACCAAGCTGCACGAGGAGGTGGTGCGCGGCACCGCGGCCGAGGTGCACGCCTGGGCTGCGGAGCGGCACGCAGGGGAGGGGATCCGCGGGGAGATCGTGCTGGTGATCGGGCCGCCCGCGCCCGGCGCCGGGGGCGAGGCGTCCGAGGCGGACGCCGTCGCCGAGGTGGCGGTGCTGGTGGAGTCCGGCACCCGGCTCAAGGAGGCCGTGGCCGCGGTGGCCGGAGCCCACGGGATGCGGAGCCGGGAGCTCTATCAGGCGGTGCTCGCGGCCCGGGGCTGACACGTCCCCGGCTACACAGATGCTCATGCGCGATGGCGCGGCCCCGGGGCCTGGCTAGGATCAGCCGTGGAGCCGCTGCCGACCGCCGCCGGACGGCGTCGGAATACCCGTGGCCGTCCACCCGTTCCCCTGAGGGACGCGGGGCGTGCCGCCTCCGACCACCGACCCCGAAAGAGGTGCATCATGACCGTGACCGCTGAGCGCGAGAAGGCGCTGCTGGAGTCCGTCCCCACCGGCCTGCTGATCGACGGCGAGTGGCGCGATGCCTCCTCCGGCAAGACCTTCGACGTGAAGGACCCGGCCACCGGCAAGGTCATCGCGAGCCTGCAGGACGCGAACTCCGACGACGCCATGGCCGCCTTCGACGCCGCCTGCGCCGCGCAGGCCGACTGGGCCCGCACCCCGGCCAAGGAGCGCGCCGACATCCTGCGCCGCGCCTACGATCTGATCAACGAGCGCGCCGAGGACTTCGCGCTGCTGATGACCCTCGAGATGGGCAAGCCGCTCGCCGAGGCCCGCGGCGAGGTCACGTACGGCAACGGCTTCCTGCGCTGGTTCTCGGAGGAGGCCGGCCGCCACTACGGCCGCACCCTGACCGTGCCCGAGGGCACGCTGCGCATGCAGGTGCACCACCGCCCGGTGGGCCCGTGCCTGCTGATCACCCCGTGGAACTTCCCGCTGGCCATGGCCACCCGCAAGGTGGGCCCCGCCGTCGCCGCTGGCTGCACCATGGTCCTCAAGGCCGCCAAGCTGACCCCGCTGACCACCCAGCTGTTCGCGCAGGTGATGCAGGAGGCCGGCCTGCCCAAGGGCGTGCTCAACGTCGTGGCGGGCTCCTCCGCCTCGTCGATCTCCAGCCCGATCCTGCAGGACCGGCGCCTGCGCAAGGTGTCCTTCACCGGTTCCACCCCGGTCGGTGTGCGCCTCATGAAGGACGCGGCGGACAACGTGCTGCGCACCTCCATGGAGCTCGGCGGCAACGCCCCGCTCATCGTCTTCGAGGATGCGGACCTGGACGCCGCCGTCGAGGGCGCTTTCGCCGCGAAGATGCGCAACATGGGCGAGGCCTGCACCGCCGCCAACCGCTTCCTCGTGCACGAGGACGTGGCCGAGGAGTTCACGCAGAAGTTCGTGGCCAAGCTCGAGGCGCTCAAGCCCCTGCGCGGCACCGACCCGGAGTCCACCCTCGGCCCGATCGTGGACGAAGGCGCGCGCGACGACATCGACCAGCTCGTCCAGGACGCCGTGGCGGCCGGCGGCGAGGTGCTCACCGGCGGCCACAAGATCGAGGGCGACGGCTACTTCTACGCGCCGACCGCGATCAAGGTGGAGAAGGGCAACCCGATCCTCCAGCAGGAGATCTTCGGCCCGGTGGCCCCGATCGTGACCTTCTCCTCCGAGGAGGAGGCCATCGAGATGGCCAACGACACCGAGTACGGCCTCGCCTCCTACGTGTTCACGAAGGATCAGGCCCGGATGTACCGCGTGGCCGAGAGCATCGAGTTCGGCCTCATGGGCTACAACGTGGGCGTCATCTCCAACCCGGCCGCGCCGTTCGGCGGCGTGAAGCAGTCGGGCCTGGGCCGCGAGGGCGGCGCCGAGGGCATCGAGGAGTACACCTCGGTGCAGTACATCGGCATCGCCGACCCGTGGGCGGCCACGAAGGCCTGACCTCTTCGCCGCGCCGTGTCCTCCGGGGGCGGTATCGGGTGGTATC
>NZ_JXSP01000114.1:0-48197 GCF_000946635.1 Micrococcus sp. MS-ASIII-49 | reverse complement strand
CCACCCGATACCGCCCCCGAGGCGTGTCGGGGGCCCCGGGCTCGGCTCCCTAGAGTGGGGTGCATGGCCCACGCATCCGAGACCCCGCTCGCCTACCGCGCCCCCGCCCCGCAGCCGGACGACGACGGCGGCCCGCGCCGGGACGCCCGCGAGGAGAAGTCGGGACGTCGGCGGCGCCTCGAGTACCCGCCCGCGCCGGAGCCGCTGCCGGTGCCCGTCGTGGACAACCACACGCACCTCGACTTCCGCGACGGCCTGGTCCGCGTGGACGTCCACCAGGCGATGGACGCGGCGGAGGCCGTGGGCGTGGTCGGCGCGGTCCAGGTGGGCTGCGACGTCACCTCGGCCCGGTTCACGATCATGGCGATCGAGGCCGAGCCCCGCCTGCTCGGCGCCGTGGCGCTGCACCCCAACGACGCGGCCCGCCTGGCCGAGCGCGGCGAGTTCGAGGAGGCGTTCGCGCAGATCGCGGAGCTCGCCCGCCACCCCCGCGTGCGCGCCGTCGGCGAGACGGGCCTCGACTACTTCCGGACGCAGGACGAGGCCGGCCACGCGGCGCAGCAGGAGTCCTTCCGCCGGCACATCCGACTCGCCCGCGAACTCGGCACGGCCCTGCAGATCCACGACCGGGACGCCCACGACGACGTCGTCCGAATCCTGCTCGAGGAGGCGGCCGACGGCGGGCTGCCCCCGCACGTGGTGTTCCACTGCTTCTCGGGCGGCCCCGATCTGGCCCGCACGTGCACCGAGCACGGCTGGCACATGTCCTTCGCCGGCCCTGTCACCTTCAAGGCCAACGACGAGCTGCGCGAGGCGCTGCGGACCGCCCCGGCCGAGCTGCTGCTCGTGGAGACGGACGCGCCCTTCCTCACGCCGCATCCGCACCGGGGCCGCCCCAACGCGCCCTACCTGGTCCCGCTGACGCTGCGGGGCATGGCGGCGACGCGCGGCGACGACGTGGACGCCCTCGCCCGCGCGGTGAGCGAGAACACCGCCCGGGTGTACGGCTCGTTCTGAGCCGATCCAGACCCGGCCCCTAGGATGGACGACGTGCTGACCCGACTCCTCAAAGCCCGGCTGCCCGAGGGAACGCAGTACCTGGTGGACCGCCCCATGCGGATCCGCCTCGTGTTCGTGGTCCTCGGGTCCGTCCTCGTGGCCGGCCTCGAGATGGTGGCGCTCGCCTCGATCCTCCCGCTGGTCAGCCTGCTGACCTCGGGGGAGCTGGGCTCCCCGGCGCTCGAAGGGCTGCTGGCCCGGTTCGGGGCCGTGACGGTGCCGGAGCAGACGGTGGCCTTCGCCGTCGTGATCGTGCTGGCCTTCCTGCTCAAGGCGATCCTGGTGCTCGCGTTCCGCTGGTGGACCATGGGGTTCACCAACCAGAACCTGATCCGCACGTCCGCCACGCTGCTGCGCTACTACCTGCGGGCCGACTACGGCCTGCACCTGACGCGCACGGTGGGCACCCTGGTCAACAACGTCACCGGCACCTCCAGCATGGCGTACACGGGCGTGGTGAACGCGTCTGTCACGTTCCTCACGGAGGCCGTGACGCTCGTCGCGGTGGCGGTCGTGGTGGGCGTCTCCATGCCGCTGACGGGGCTCGGGATGGCCCTGTACTTCCTCGCCGTCGCCTGGGTGATCAAGACCGTGATCCGCCGCCCGGCCTCCCGCCTGGGCTGGACCCTGGTGACCGCGGGGGAGCGGGCCAACACGGCGGCGCTGCAGGGCCTGGAGAACTACAAGGACGTGAAGATCCGCGGCAACGACTCGGCCTTCATGGAGGAGTACCGCGCTGCCCGCATGGAGAGCGCCGAAGCCACGCGGCTCAAGATGATCCTCACGATGATGCCGCGCTACGTGCTCGAGGTCGCCTTCGTGGCCGCCATCGCGGCGCTCGTGGCCGTGGCCTTCATCCAGGGCCGCGGCGGGGAGGCGTTCGGCTCGCTCGCCCTGCTCGCGATGGCCGGCTTCCGCGTGCTGCCGTCCATGGCCGCGCTCATGGCCACCACCAACGAGATCCGCACGTCCTGGCCGGCCTTCGAGCGCACGACGGCGGAGCTCGCCGCCGCGCAGCCGGTCCTGCACGCGGCGGACCGGCCCTACGAGCGCGTCACGTTCGAGGAGTCCATCGAGGTGCGGGACGCGTCCTTCACCTACCCCGGCAAGACCGAGCCGGTCCTGCGCGACATCGACCTGCGCATCCCCTTCGGGTCCTCGTACGCCTTCGTGGGCGGCAGCGGTGCCGGCAAGACCACCCTGGTGGACCTGGTCATCGGCTTCCACCACGCCCAGCGCGGTGGGGTCCACGTGGACGGGGTGGAGCTCGAGGCCAACCCGCGGGGGTGGTGGGACAACGTGGCGTTCGTCCCGCAGTCCGTCACCGTGGTCAACGGGACGGTGCTGCACAACGTGCTCCTGGACGTCGAGGCCGCCCAGACGGCGGACCGGGCCGAGGTGGAGCGCGTGCTGCGCGAAGCCCAGCTGGGCCAGTGGCTGGACGAGCTCCCCGACGGCCTGGACACCGTGATCGGCGAAGGGGCCGTGGGCGTCTCCGGCGGCCAGCGCCAGCGCCTGGGCATCGCGCGCGCGCTCTTCCGGCGCCCCCGCCTCCTCGTGCTCGACGAGGCGACGTCGGCCCTCGACAACCTCACGGAACGCCGGGTCACCGAGGTGATCGAGTCGCTGCGCGGCCGGATCACGGTCATCGTGGTCGCCCACCGTCTCTCCACGGTCAAGCGCTGCGATCAGATCGTGCTGATGGACCAGGGGCGGATCATCGGCCAGGGCACGTTCGCCGGGCTGCAGGAGACGAGCCCCGAGTTCCGCGAGCTCGTCCGGCTCGGTGACCTCTCCACCTGAGCGGACCCCGCGCCGCTGCGTCCCGGCTACCCCGTCCGGCGCCCCGATAGACTCGCGGGCATGGTCCAGCCCTCCCCGCACCCCGCCCCCGCCCCGCTGCTGAGCGCCGCGGACGTGCGGCGCATCGCCGCCGAGCTGGACCTGCGTCCCACCAAGCAGTGGGGCCAGAACTTCGTGATCGACCCGAACACGATCCGGCGCATCGTGCAGGCCGCGGACGTGACCGCGGACGAGCACGTGCTCGAGATCGGCCCCGGTCTGGGCTCGCTCACCCTCGGCCTGCTGGACGCGGCCGCCGCCGTCACCGCCGTCGAGATCGACCCGGTCACCGCCGCCCGCCTGCCGCGCACCGCCGCCGAGTTCCGCCCCGGGGCCGAGGACGCCCTCGCCGTGCTGCACGCGGACGCCATGACGCTGAGCGAGCAGGCCCTGGCTGAGGTCCGGCCCGCCGCCGCCGGCGGCCCCACCGCGCTCGTGGCGAACCTGCCCTACAACGTGGCCGTGCCCGTGCTGCTGCACGCGCTCGCGGTCCTGCCGGGGCTGCGGCACGGCCTGGTCATGGTGCAGGAGGAGGTCGCGGACCGTCTCGCGGCCGGGCCCGGCTCCAAGGTCTACGGCGTGCCGTCCGCCAAGGCGGCGTGGTACGCGGACGTGCGCAAGGCGGGCACCATCGGCACCCAGGTGTTCTGGCCGGCTCCGCGCATCCACTCCGGGCTGGTCGCCTTCACCCGGCGCGAGCCGCCGGCGGGCGGCGCTTCCCGCCGGGAGGTCTTCGCCGTGGTGGACGCCGCCTTCGCCCAGCGCCGCAAGACCCTGCGCGCCGCGCTCGCCTCCTGGGCGGGGTCGCCGCAGGCGGCGGAGGATGCCCTGGTGGCCGCCGGCGTGGACCCGCGCGCCCGCGGCGAGGCCCTGGACATCGCGGCCTTCGCGCGGATCGCCGAGCACGGCCCGCGGCGTGCGGCGGAGGAGGTGAGCGCATGACGACGGAGGACCTCGGCCTCGACCCCACGGCCCGGCACGTCACGGTCAGCGCCCCCGGCAAGGTGAACCTGTCCCTGCGGGTGGGACCCCCCGGCGCGGACGGCTACCACCCCGTGGCCACCGTGTACCTGGCCGTCAGCCTGCGGGAGACCGTCACGGCGATCGCGCGCACGGACGGGAGGATCACCGTCGGCCCGTCGGCCCGCCACATCAGTCTGGTGGACACCCAGGACGTGCCCTGGGACGAGCGCAACCTCGCGCACCGCGCCGCCGCGCACCTGCGGCGCACCCTCGGGCTCGATCCTGACACCCACGGCGTCCACCTCGAGGTCGCCAAGCAGGTCCCGGTCGCGGGCGGCATGGGCGGCGGCTCCGCCGACGCGGCCGCCGCGCTGCTCGCGTGCAGCGCCCTGTGGGAGACCGGGCACACCCGCGCCGAGCTCGCCGAGCTGGCCGCCCCGCTGGGCGCGGACGTGCCCTTCAGCGTGCTGGGCGGCGCCGCCGTCGGGCTCGGAACGGGGGCGGAGCTGACCCCCGTCGCGGCCCGCACCCCGGTGCACCTCGTCCTCGTCCCGGCGGACGCCGGGCTGTCCACCCCCGTGGTGTTCCAGACCCTGGACGAGCTGCGCCGGGAGGGCCACCTGTCCGACGGGCCGACGCGCCCGGAGGTGAACGAGGCCGTCCTGCGGGCCCTCACCGCGGCCGATCCGCTCGAACTCGCCACCGCCATGGACAACGACCTGCAGACCCCGGCCGTCGTCCTGTTCCCCGAGCTCTCGGACGTCCTCGACCTCGGTATGGACGAAGGCGCGCTGCGCGGCATGGTCTCCGGCTCCGGCCCCACCCTGCTCTTCGTGGCGCAGGACGAAGACTCCGCGCTGCGGCTGGCCTCGGCCATCGAGGAGCGCACGGGCGTGCGCGCCCTCCCCGTCCACGGCCCCGTGCCCGGCGCCCACGTGCTCTGACACCCGGCGGCGCACCCCGCCGCACCCGACCACCCCTCCTCCGTCCGGAAAGGACCCCCTCCTCCATGGCCCACCTGCTCGGCGCCGAGAACATCGGCATCGCCTTCGGCACTCGCACCGTCCTCGAGGGCCTCTCCCTCGGCGTGGATGAGGGGGACCGGATCGGACTCGTGGGCCGCAACGGCGACGGCAAGTCCACGCTCATGCGCATCCTCGCTGGCCTCCAGGAACCCGACACGGGCCGCGTCACCCGCCGCGGCGGCGTCCGCGTGGGCGTGCTGGACCAGCAGGACCGGCTCGACCCGGAGCACACCGTGCGTCAGGCCGTGGTCGGGGACGTGGAGGACCACGTGTGGGCCTCGGACCCCAAGGTCCGGGACGTCCTGGGCGGTCTCCTCGACGGCTTCGACCTCGAGCAGTCCGTGCGGGGCCTCTCCGGCGGCCAGCGCCGTCGCGTGGCCCTGGCCCGTCTGCTCGCCGGGGACGACGACGTCCTCTTCCTCGACGAGCCCACCAACCACCTGGACGTGGAGGGCGTCGCGTGGCTCGCCCGCCACCTGAAGCAGCGCTGGCGCCCCACCGACGGCGGCCTCGTGGTGGTCACCCACGACCGGTGGTTCCTCGACGAGGTCTGCACGCGCACGTGGGAGGTGCACGACGCCACGGTGGACCCGTTCGACGGCGGCTACGCCGCGTGGATGCTCGCGCGTGCGGAGCGCTCGCGGCAGGCGGCGGTGACGGAGCAGAAGCGTCAGCAGCTCGTGAAGAAGGAGCTCGCCTGGCTGCGCCGTGGCGCCCCGGCGCGCACGTCCAAGCCGAAGTTCCGCATCGAGGCGGCCAACGCCATCATCGAGGACGTCCCCGCCCCGCGCGACTCGGTGTCCCTGGCGAAGATGGCCACGGCCCGGCTCGGCAAGGACGTCCTCGACCTCGAGCACGTGAGCCTGACGCTGGGGGAGAAGCCGATCCTCGACGACGTCACCCTGCGCCTGGCGCCCGGCGAGCGGCTCGGCGTGGTCGGCGTCAACGGTGCGGGCAAGTCGACCCTGCTGCGCCTGCTCGACGGCCGCATCGCCCCGGACTCGGGGCGGGTGAAGCGCGGCAAGACGGTGGTCTCGGCCACCCTCACCCAGGACGTGAAGGAGCTCGACGACGTCGCCCACCTGCGCGTCGCCGAAGTCATGGCCCGCGAGGGCTCGTCCTTCCAGGTCGGTGACCGCGAGATGTCCTCCGGCCAGCTGCTCGAGATGCTCGGCTTCGGCACCTCCCGGCAGTGGACTCAGGTCTCCGAGCTCTCGGGCGGCGAGCGCCGGCGCCTGCAGCTGCTGCGCCTGCTCGTGGGCGAGCCCAACGTCCTCATGCTCGACGAGCCGACCAACGACCTGGACACGGACACCCTGGCCGCCGTCGAGGACGTGCTCGACGGGTGGCCGGGGACCCTGGTGGTGGTCTCCCACGACCGTTACCTGCTCGAGCGCGTCACCGACCACCAGGTCGCCCTGCTCGGGGACGGCAAGGTCCGCGGCCTGCCCGGCGGGGTGGACCAGTACCTCGAGCTGCGCGCCGCGATGGACGACGCCGGCGGCCCGGCCCGCGGAGCCGGCGCGGCCCGAGGCCGCAACGACGTCGTCGGGACGTGCGCGGGCATGGGAGGGCCGGAGGAGGACACCGGGCCCACCGAGGCGGAGCGACGGCTGGCCCGCAAGGAGATGGCCCGGCTCGAGAAGCAGATGACCCGGCTCCGGGACCGCAGGTCCGGCCTCGAGGCGCGGATGGCCGAGCTGGGGCAGGCGCAGGACTTCGACGCCCTCACCGCGGCCTCCGCCGACCTGAAGGAGCTCGACGCGCAGCTGGACGTCCTGGAGGAGGAGTGGCTGCAGGCCGCTGAACTCGCCGAAGGAGACTGACCGGCGGGCGCGCACAGGAGGGTGCGGCGGCCATCACAGCCATTCACAATTTCCGCCCTATAATCGGGGGCCGGGGCACAGCACCATGCCCGACCCCACATGACGTGGACCATCCCCTGCGTCAGGACGGAGGAGCAGAGCGTGATCGCGAGTCCCGGTGATGAGTCGACCACGCACCGCATGGGCTCGACCGCCCACGGTCGTGTCCTGGGTCGGCCCTGGGAGCAGGGACTTCCGCTGCTCGTCCTGGTCGTGGACGTGGTCGCGGTCCTGCTCGCCACCTTCGTGTCGGCCCAGCTCCGCTTCGGCGGATCGCGGCGCATCACCCTCCCCGGCACCGAAGCCATCGACTACAGCGTCATCAGCCTCGCGCTGAGCGCGGCCTGGGTGCTCGCGCTGACCATCCAAGGCTCCCGGGACATCCGGATCCTGGGGGTGGGCAGCGAGGAGTACAAGCGGGTCCTGCAGGGCACCCTCTACCTCTTCGGCACCGTCGCGATCCTCGCCTATGCGGCAGGTCTCGAAGTGGCGCGCGGCTACGTGGGCCTGGCCCTGCCGCTGGGCGTGCTCCTGCTCCTGCTGGGCCGGTTCCTCGTGCGCGGGTGGGTGGCGCGGCAGCGACACCGCGGCAGGTTCCGGCGGCGGCTCCTGCTCGTCGGCGGCCCGAAGGCGGTCCGGCACATCTTCCAGACCCTCGACTCCGAGGCCGGCGCCGGATACGCCCCCGTGGCGGCGGCCCTCCCCGGATACAAGACCCGGCAGGAGGACTACCTCCCGATACCGGTCTCCACGGACCTGGACACCGTGGAGGACGTGGTCGCCCTCGTGGAGGTCCGCGACGTCGACGCCGTGGTGATCACCTCGGGCCACTCGTTCGTCCCCGGGGACGTCCGCCGACTGGGCTGGGAGCTGCAGGAGCGAGGCGTCTCCCTGATCATGGCGCCCGCCCTCGTGGACGTCGCCGGACCCCGTCTCCACACGCAGCCCCTCGCGGGTCTGCCGCTCATCCACCTCTCCACCCCGCGCCTCTCCGAGGGCAAGGCGTTCGTCAAGCGGACGTTCGACGTCGTCGCGTCGGGTCTGGGCCTGATCGCCATCTCGCCGCTGCTGATCGCCGTCGCGATCGCGGTCAAGGCCACGGACGGCGGGCCGGTGCTGTTCCGGCAGGAGCGCATCGGTCTCGGCGGCAGGCCGTTCACCATGCTCAAGTTCCGTTCCATGGTGGTGGACGCCGAGGAGATCCGGCAGCGGCTCGTCTCGGACGGCGGGGATGCGGACGTCCTGTTCAAGATGAAGGACGACCCGCGCATCACCCGGGTCGGCAAGCTCATCCGCCGCACCAGCATCGACGAGCTGCCCCAGCTCGTGAACGTGCTGCGGGGAGACATGTCCCTCGTGGGCCCGCGACCCCACCTGCCGCACGAGGTCGAGGCCTACGAGCAGTACGTGCACCGCCGCTTCCTGGTGCAGCCCGGCATCACGGGCCTGTGGCAGGTCTCCGGCCGGTCCGACCTCCCGTGGGAGGAGGCGGTCCGCCTGGACCTCTACTACGTGGAGAACTGGTCCATCCTGGGCGACCTTGTGATCCTGGGGCGGACCGTCAAGGCCGTGATCGCCGCCGACGGCGCCTATTGACCCCGGATCCGCGCGACCTGTGTGGAAGAATGGGCCGTCGTCGCCGCCCCCTGGGGTCCGGCGCTCCGCCCTGGTGTAATGGCAGCACGCCGGCCTTTGGAGCCGTGCGGTCTAGGTTCGAATCCTAGGGGCGGAACCCCCGTCCTCTGACCCCCACCGGTGCAGGAGCCCCCATGTCCCAGCCGTCCGCCCGTCCCTCCGCCGTGATCGTTCTGGCCGCGGGTCAGGGCACCCGCATGAAGTCGACGACGCCGAAGATCATGCATGCGATCGGGGGGCGCTCCCTCGTGGGCCACGCGCTCGCGGCGGCCTGGTCGCTCGCGCCGGAGCACCTCGTGGCCGTGGTCCGGCACGAGCGGGCCCGCGTGGCCGAGCACATCGAGACGGTGGCGGCCCAGCTGGGCATCGACGCGCTGGCGATCGCCGACCAGGACGACGTGCCGGGCACCGGCCGCGCCGTCGAGCTGGGCCTGGCCGCCCTGCCCGCGGACCTCGAGGGCACCGTCGTGGTGACCTACGGCGACGTCCCCCTGCTGACCCCGGAGACCCTCGCCCGCCTCGTCGCGGACCACGAGGCGGACGGCAACGCCGTCACCGTGCTCACCGCCACCCTCGAGGACGCCACGGGCTACGGCCGCATCGTCCGCGACGCCGAGGGCCTCGTGGAGCGGATCATGGAGCACAAGGACGCCCTCGCCCACGCCGAGTCCACGGGGGACGACTCCTTCGTGGCGATCCGCGAGGTCAACTCCGGCATCTACGCCTTCGACGCTGCCCTGCTGCGCCGCACCCTGCCGGAGATCTCCACGGACAACGTGCAGGGCGAGAAGTACCTCACGGACGTGCTCGGCATGGCCCGCGCCGAGGGCGGCCGCGTCGCCTCGGTGGGCACGGACGACGTGTGGGAGGTCGAGGGCGCCAATGACCGCCTTCAGCTCTCCGACCTGGGCCGCCAGCTCAACGACCGCGTGCTGCGCGGCTGGATGAAGGAGGGTGTCACGGTCGTCGACCCGTCCTCCACGTGGGTGGACGTCACCGTCTCCCTCGCCTCGGACGTCACGCTCAAGCCCGGCACCCAGCTGCATGGGGCGACGTCGGTGGCCACGGGCGCCGTCGTCGGCCCGGACTCCACCCTCACGGACACGCAGGTGGGGGAGGGCGCCGTGGTGAAGCGCACCGACGCCACGGAGGCCGTGATCGGCGCGGGCGCGACCGTCGGCCCGTTCACCTACCTGCGCCCGGGCACGGTGCTGGGGGAGGACGGCAAGATCGGCGCGTTCTACGAGACCAAGAACGTGACCGTGGGCCGCGGCGCCAAGCTCTCCCACCTGGGCTACGCCGGGGACGCCGAGATCGGCGAGTACACCAACATCGGCTGCGGCAACATCACCGCCAACTACGACGGCGTCGCCAAGCACCGCACCGTGATCGGGGCCCACGTGCGCACCGGCTCGAACACGGTGTTCACGGCCCCGGTGACCGTGGGCGACGGCGCCTACACCGGCGCGGGCGCCGTGGTCCGCGAGGACGTGCCCGCCGGGGCCCTGGCGCTGAACGCCGTGAGCCAGCGCACCCTCGAGGGCTGGGTGCCGGCCAAGCGCCCGGGCACCTCCTCGGCCGAGGCCGCGCGGGCCGCCGGCGCGGAGGGCTCCGGCGCTCAGGGCTGACCCCGCGCGCCCGACAAGAGGTCGGCGTGTCACAACCGTACCGATTCCGGTACGGTTGTGACACCAGAGATGAGGTGGTGATCCCGTGACGTATCGTGACGATCTGTGGGACGTGGCTGCGGGGAACCACGGGGTCATCACCACTACGGAAGCGGAGGAGGCGGGCGTGCCCGCCGTCGAGGTCCGCAAGCTCGCCCAGCGCGGCGTTCTGCGGAGGCTGGCCCACGGGGTGTACCTCCATCGCCAGGTTCCCCGCGACCGGTTCACGGACGCGGCGGAGGCCGTGGCCACGGGCGGTGAAGATGCATTCCTGGACTGGGACGCAGTGCTGTCACTGTACGACCTCGCCCTGGTCGATCCCTCCGTCGTACGGGTGGGCGTGACGAGGCGGTACCGCGGCTCGCCGCGCGCGCATGTACGAGTGACACGACGCCGTCCCCCGCCGGGCGACGAGGACCTCACCTTTCACGGCGGCGTGCGAGGCCTCACGATCAACCAAGCCCTTCGTGAGGCACTCGACCGCATCCCTCTCGAGCGCGTCGCCGCTGCGATCGAGGAGGCCCGCGCGCGCGGGCTGCTCACGGTGGGCGAGGCGAGGAGCTTGAAGAAGGACCTGGAGGCGCGGCAGAACGGTGGACATCGTGGCGGTCGATGACGTGGTCGTGGGCCTGGGCGATCTGGGAGCTCGAGGTGCGCCCAGGAGCGAAGGCCAACTCAACCGTCGACTGGAGGCGATCGCTGACGCGATGGGCGTTCCGGTGGACCGGGCGCGCCGGTTGCTGGGAGCAGTGATCGTGGCGCAGATGTTGCCGGAAGGCGTCGTAGTCAAGGGTGGAAATGGCGTTCGACTCCGACATGGAGCCACCGGGACGCGGGCGACCCGGGATCTCGATCTACTGGCTCGCGATCCCCAGCAGGCGCTGAAGGACTTGACCGGGTTCGTCGACCGGGGATGGGGGGCCGCGCCCGGGAGCAAGAGGGAACTCAAGGCCGACCCGGCTGCGACCCGGGTGGCCTTCTTCGGCACGGTGCATGAGGACGATCCTGCGGAGCCTCTCGGAGTGCCCGATCCCTACGTCCTGTCACGAGCGAAGGTGACCCTGCATTTTCTCTCCGCGAGGACAAGTTGGGTGTCGGTCCCGATCGAGATCGGGCGCGACGAATTCGAGGGCAGCACGCTGGCGCAGCCAGTCGAGGTCGTGGCACCCCAGGTCGCGGAGGCGGTCACCGCGTTGGGATGTGGAACACCGCGGTCTGTGGCCGTGATGGCTGTCGAGCAGCAGCTCGCACAGAAGATCCATGCCGTCACGGATCCACATCAGACGCGAGGCCACGATCTCGTGGACATCCAGTTGCTCTGGCATGGGGCGGAGGCCGAGGGTGGTGTCGACATCCCGTTGCTCGCAGATCTCGTCAGCCGTACTTTCATGTTTCGGTCACCCGGCCGGACTGCGGCAGGACACACACCGCATGAGTGGCCGCCTCCGGTCGCTCACGTCCGGACTCTCGAGCAGGGGTACCTGGATGCGCTGGAGGAGACACGAGTGGGTGCGGAGGGACAGGCCAGGCTCCTGCAGCCGCGCGTGTCCGACGCGGCGGATTGGCTGGAGTCGTTGATCACAAGGATCGCGCGGGCCGCCGGCGCCGAGGGCTCCGGCGCTCAGGGCTGACCCCGCGCGCCCTAGGATGGGTGCGAGGACCGGGCCGCCCCGGGCGGCCGACACCGACGCCGGACGCCGTCGGTCCTGAAACGCGAGACCACGAAGGATGTTGAGGACGTCATGACGGAGCTGAGCCGCAGCGAGGACAAGCGACTGGTGCTGGCCACGGGCCGTGCCCACCCCGAGCTCGCGCAGGAGATCGCCGAGGAGCTGGGCACCGAGCTGCTCCCCATGAGCGCCTACGACTTCGCCAACGGCGAGATCTACGTGCGCTCGGGCGAGTCGGTGCGCGGCAAGGACGTGTTCATCATCCAGTCGCACCCGGCGCCGCTGAACAACCACCTCATGGAGCAGCTGATCATGGTGGACTCCATGAAGCGCGCCTCCGCCCGCCGCATCACGGTGGTCTCGCCGTTCTACCCGTACGCCCGCCAGGACAAGAAGGGCCGCGGCCGCGAGCCGATCTCGGCCCGCCTCGTGGCGGACCTGTACAAGACCGCCGGCGCCTCCCGCGTGATGAGCGTGGACCTGCACACCGCCCAGATCCAGGGCTTCTTCGACGGCCCGGTGGACCACCTGTTCGCCATCCCGCTGCTGGCGGACCACATCCGCTCCAGCGTGGAGGGCGAGGAGGTCACGGTGGTCTCCCCGGACACCGGTCGCGTGCGCGTGGCGGAGCAGTGGGCGGACCGCCTGGGCGGCGTGCCGCTGGGCTTCGTGCACAAGAGCCGGGACCTCACCGTTCCGAACAAGGCCGAGTCCAAGACCGTGGTCGGGGACGTCGAGGGCCGCGTCTGCGTGCTGATCGACGACATGATCGACACCGGCGGCACCATCGCCGGCGCCGTGCAGATCCTCAAGGACGCCGGCGCCAAGGACGTCATCATCGCCGCCACGCACGCGGTGTTCTCGGACCCGGCCGCCCAGCGTCTCGGCGAGTGCGGCGCCCGTGAGGTCGTGGTGACCAACACCCTGCCCATCCCGGAGGAGAAGCGCTTCGAGACCCTCACCGTGCTCTCGATCGCCCCGCTGATCGCCCGCGCGATCCGCGAGGTCTTCGAGGACGGCTCGGTCACCAGCCTCTTCGACGGCGTCGCCTGACCATGGCCGAGCGCGTCGAGCCGGCCCACGGGGAAGACGGCGGCGCGGTGGCCGCGCCGCAGCCTCATCGTCCGCGCCTGCCGTTCTGGGCCTCCCTGCTGCTGAACGTGGTGGTGGCCCTCGCGGTCGTCGCCGTGGTGCAGGCCCTGTGGGTGAAGGTGTACTCGGTGCCGTCCGGCTCGATGGAGAACACCCTCGAGGTGGGGGATCGCATGCTGGTCAACCGCACCGCCTATCCGGACGGGGCGGCCGACGCCCAGGACGTGGTGGTCTTCACGGCGAACGAGGACTGGGCTCATCCCATGCCGCCGGAGGGGGCCGTGGAGAACGCCGTCCGCACGTTCGGCGACCTCACCGGCATCGGCCGCTCGCACGAGCAGGCGCTGGTCAAGCGCGTGGTCGGCACCGCGGGGCAGACCGTGGAGTGCTGCACCGCCGAGGGCGCCGTGACCGTGGACGGGGAGCCCCTGGATGAGCCGTACATCCACAACGACCTGCCGTTCATCCGGGACGAGCTGGACTGCGAGTCCGAGGTGATCTCCGCGCGCTGCTTCGGCCCGGTCACCGTGCCGGAGGACTCGATGCTCGTGCTCGGCGACCACCGCTCGAACTCGGCCGACTCCGTGATCGCGTGCCGCGGCATCCCCGCCGACCAGGCCGGGGACTGCGCGCGCTTCGTCACCCGCGAGGACATCGTGGGCGAGGTCTTCGTGACCGTCTGGCCGCCCACGCACTGGGGCGGGCACTGATCTCCTGAGGGGGCGGGGCGTCCTGGGCGCCGGCCGCCTCCGGGCCGTGCCGGCTCAGCCGGTCGTGGCCAGCTGCGCGGTGACCAGGGCGTCCATCGCCTCCCGCACCCGGGCCTCGGCGTCCTCGGGCACGGGCCCTTCGGCGCGGAGGCGGGCCACCACGTCGGCGGCCGTCCGCGGCTCGTCCAGCAGGAGCCAGACGGACGGGCCCAGACCTTCGAGCACGACCAGGCGGTCCGAGGCGAGCAGGACCAGGCGGCCGCTGTCGGTCAGGATGCCGTCGTCGACGGTGCAGCGGGACACCGCGCCCGGGGCCGCCGCACCGACCGAGGCCCGCAGCTCTTCCTCGGTGAGCGCCTCCCAGGCGGGGGTGACGGGCGTGGGCGGGGCCGCCAGGAGGCCGTCGACGACATCCCGCAGGTCCTCCGCTTCGGCGTAGACCAGGCGTTGGGCGCCGCCGACCGTGTCGAGGACGCGGCAGAGCGTCACGAGACCGCGGGGGAGCAGGGAGAGGGAGGAGGTCTGGGGGACGAGCGCCTCGAGCGCGGCCACGAGTTCTATGGCCTCCGCCCGCGGCGTCACCGGGCCTGCCGGATCCCGCACGCGGTCCAGCACGGCGATCCGGGCCAGCCGGGCGTCGGGGAGGGTCGGACCTAGACCCAGGTCGTCCGGGCCCCGCTGGGTCTTCGGGCGCACCCCCCGTGACCCCAGCAGGGACAGCGGCTTGGGGTAGGGCGTGACGGTCAGGCCGTCCGGTGCGATGATCGCCGTCTCGTCGGTGAGGTAGGCGAAATGGGGTCCCAGCCGGCGCGTGGCCGTCGTCTTGCCCGTCCCGGACGCCGCCACCAGGACCATCGCCGCCCCGGTGTCCGGTGCGGCGAGGCACGCGGCATGGAACAGCAGGTGGGTGCCGCGGGCGGACTCGATCGCCCGTGAGGTCGCCAGGAACACCAGGTCCTCGTGCCACTGGAGCCACGGAGACGCGGTGTGGGCGCCGCGGTGCGCATCGGTGTGGGTGGGCGGCTGCACGACCTCCACACCGCACCGGTCCCAGGACGCGATGACCTCCGCGCGCTCGTCTCCTGTGAGGCCGCTCACCGTCACGGCATCGAGACCGGTGCCGATGCGCAACGCGGTGGTCTCGCTCATGGCTTCGTCCTCCCCCTGGGCGCCGGGCATGGCTCACCCTTTCCATCCCGTGGCTGTCCGGTCAGTGTACTGAGCGCCGTGCGGGCGGCCATGGCGTCGCCCCACCGGCTGGCACGGGTCTTCGCCAGAGCCTCCCTATACTCGACACAGGTTCTCGGGCGCTGAGTGCGCCGTCCATCCGAGCTGAGGGAGGAGCCCGCGTGGCAGCCCAGTCGCCCACGGCGGCGGTGACCGTGGTGATCCCGCACTACGGCGATCCGGCCCCCACCCTCGCCCTCGTCGACCGCCTGCTGACCGATCCCGGAGACGCGCTGGCCGCCGTCGTGGTCTCGGACGACGCCTCGCCCACCCCGTACCCCGAGGCGCACGATCCGCGTCTGACCGTGGTGCGCCGCGAGCGCAACGGCGGCTTCGGGGCGAATGTGAACACCGGCCTGGCCGCGGTCACCACCGAGCTGGCCCTGGTCCTCAACTCGGACGCCGAGATCACGGGGGCGCAGATCGACGCGCTGGTGGCCGCTGCCGCTCCGTATCAGCCGGCCGTGGTCAGCCCGCAGGTCGTCAACGAGGACGGCACGCCGCAGTGGTCCGGGCGGCACTTCCCGACGGTCCTGCACCAGACCGTCGAGTGGCTGACTCCGCTGGCCCGCTTCCGTCACCTGGACGTGCTTCACGAGGCCGTGGGGCACGACGTCGCGGCGGCCCGGTCCGCCTCGCCCGTGGCGGTCGACTGGGTGATGGGCGCCGTGCTGCTCCTGCCGATGGCGCAGGTCCGCGCCGTCGGCGGGTTCGACGAGGAGTACTTCATGAATTCCGAGGAGGTCGACCTGCAGCGCCGCCTGCGCGAGCGCGGCGTCCCGTCGATCGTGGTCCCGGCCGTCCGTGTGCCGCACGGGCTGCACGGCTCCTCGGATCCGCTGCGCCGACGCGGCTGGCTGGTGGACTCCCGGTACCGCTACGCCCGGAAGTTCGGTCACCCCCGGGTCCTCAAGGCCGCGCTCACCGCGGCGACGGGGGCGAACTTCGCCGTGAACGCGCTCCGGCAGGCCCGGGGTGTGGACGTGGACGCCCGCGCCGTGCTCCGGGACGAGCACGCGCTGGTCTGGAAGGGGCAGCGCCGATGAGCGCCACCGGCTACACCGTGCCGGCCCCGCCCGACGCGCGGGGCGGCCGCTCACCGGAACGGCTGTTCCTCGTCTCGCCGGCGTTCCACGGCTATCACCGCTCCATCGCAGCGGCGTGGGCGGCCCAGGGTTTCGACGTCACGGTGCACTGCTACGACGCCTACGCCACGCTCGGGATGAAGCTGCGGAACAAGGGGCTGCTCGAGCTGCCGCAGAAGGCGGGCGTGGACCGCACGGCCGCGCGGGTCGCCTGGGACACGGGGCGTGCCGTGGCCGCGCTGCGCGAGGCCCGGCCGGACCGTGTGCTCGTCATCAAGGGCGACTCGCTGGGTGAGGACTTCTGGTCCGAGATCCTCGATGCGGGCCTGCCCCGCATGCTCTGGCTGTACGACGACCTCGCGCGGCACGACTACTCGATGGAGTTCCTGCGCTCCGTCGGGCCGGTGCTCAGCTACGCCCGTACCGAGGCCGAGCTGCTGGCCGGCGAGGGCGTGGACGCCCATTACATGCCCAACGGCTTCGACCCGGCGATGGCGCTGCCCCAGGTGCCGCGGCGCGACGAACTGGTCTTCGTGGGCTCGCGCTACCCGAATCGCGTGGAACTGCTCTCGCGCCTGGCCGCGGCCGGGGTGCCGGTGCGCGCCTACGGGCGTCAGTGGAGCCACCACCCGGTGGACCGCCTGCGCACGTGGGAGCTGACCCGGCCGGACCTGCCGGCCGAACGGGACATCCCCCTCGAGGAGGCGTACGCCGTGCAGGCGGCCGCCGCGGGCGCCATCAACATCCACGGCCTGCAGGCCGGCCACGCGATGCGGACCTTCGAGGTGCCCGGCATGGGCGGTCTCCAGCTGGTCGATCGGGCCGACGTGGCCGAGTTCTACGTCCCGGACGAGGAGGTGCTCGTCTTCGAGGACGCGGACCACCTCATCGAGCTGGGCCGCCGGATCGTCGCGGACCCCGCCTGGGGGGCGCTCATCCGCGAGGCCGGCCGCCGCCGGTCGCACGCGGAGCACACGTTCGCGCACCGGGCGGCCATGGCCCAGGGGTGGTGGGCATGACCGACGCGCCCCTCTTCTGGCGCTCCGAGGACCTGCCGCGCTGGCACGCCTGGCAGCGCGCCCAGTGGCCGCTGACCCGGCGGGTCGCGGACACCGCGCGCTCGGCTGTGCGCGGCGTGGCCGGCGCCGTGACGCGCCGCCGGTCCGCCGGCGACGGCGTCCCGCGCCTGCTCCTGCCGGCGGGGGACGTGCATACGCTCGTCGCCCTCGAGTCCTTCGGCCCCACACAGCTGGCCGCGCTGGCCTCGCCCGTGGCCGCCCTGGCCACAGCACGGCCGGAGGCCGCCGCCGGGGTCGGCTGGGTGCTGCCCCCCGGTGACGCACCCGCCCTGCCCGGGGCCGCGGGCCACCGGGAGCACGCCGCCACCGCCGACGTCGTGACGGATCGCCTGTCCGGGCTCCGCCGCGTCCTGGTGGCGGGGGAGTACCTGCCCTCGGGCCGCGCCGCCGTGCGCTGGGCCCGGCAGCGGGGGGCGCGGATCGGCGTCGTCCAGCACGGGCTGCTGGCCGTGTCCACGCCGCCCGTCCCGCAGGACGCCACCCTGTACGCCTTCACGAGCACGGACGCGGACTGGTGGACCCAGGGCCGCGCCGATGTGGAGGCCGTCCCGGTGGGCTCGGCGCTGCTGGAGCAGGCCCGCCGGACCGCGCCCGCGCTCTCGGGTGCCGGGGACGACGGCCCCGGGGTGTTCCTCGGTCAGCTGCACGGCGCCGAGCTGCCCCGCCGGGACTTCGCCGCGGCCGCCGAACAGTACGTGCGGGCCACCGGCGCCGCCTACCGCCCCCACCCGGCCGAGCGGGACCGCCTCTCCCGCGGCCAGCACGCGGCCTGGCGCAGGTCCGGTGTGCGGATCGACGACGCCGGGGCGCCCCTCGTCGCCACGCGCGGGCCCGTGGCCGCCGTCTTCTCCACCGGGATCCTCGAGGCCGCGCAGGCCGGCAGACCCGCGTGGGCCGTCCACCCGGACCCGCCCGCCTGGCTCGAGGGGTTCTGGCGGCGCTACGGCATGACCCGGTGGCGGCCCGGCCGCACCCCGGAGCCCACCCCGCCCCTGGCCTCGCCGACCGCGGACCCCGCGGCCGCGATCGCCGAGCACGTCTGGAAGGAGTCCGCGTGAGCATCCTGTGCGTCATCCCCGTGCGCGGCGGGTCCCGGGGGCTGCCCGGCAAGAACATCCGCCTCCTGGGCGGCCACCCGCTCGTCGCCTGGACCATCCAGGCCGCCCTCGAGGCGGAGGAGGACCTGCACGTGGTGGTCTCCACGGACTCGGCCGAGATCGCCGAGGTCGCCCTCCGCTACGGCGCGGACGTGCCGGGCCTGCGTCCGGCCCACCTGGCCCAGGACTCGACCCCCACCGAGCCCGTGATCGAGCACGTGCTCGCGGCCGAGCGCGCGGCCGGCGTCGAACCCGAGGGCGTGATGCTGCTCCAGGCCACCAGCCCGCTGCGCCTGCCCGGCACCCTGGACCGCGCCGTGCGGCAGTTCCGACAGACGGGGGTGGACTCGCTGGTCGGCGTCGTCCCGGTGTCCCCGTTCCTGTGGCGCCATCCCGAGGATCCCGACGGGGACCCGATCCCGGACTTCGACGTCACGGCGCGCAAGCGCCGGCAGGACATGACGCGCGCCGACCTGCGGTTCCGCGAGAACGGGTCCCTCTACGTGACGCGCCCCTGGGTCTATGACCGGCTGCACAACCGGCTCGGCGGCCGGATCGGCATGCTGGAGCTCGACGACCTCGAGGGCGTGGACATCGACACCGAGCTGGACTTCGCCCTGGCCGAGCAGCAGATGGACCAGTACCTGGCGGTCCAGAAGGTGCTCCAGCACCGCCCCGACCTCGGTGCCCCGTACACCGCCGAGACCCCCACCACCGGCCCGAACCGCACCCCCGGAGGCACGCAGTGATCATCGAACGCAGGCTCACCCCCTATCTCGTCTTCCCCGAGGACTCGCTCCTGGCCGCCCTGCAGAAGATGACCGACAACCGCGAGCGCACCGTGTTCGTGGTGGACTCCCACGGCTTCCTCGTCGGCTCCCTGACGGACGGGGACGTGCGCCGCTGGCTCGTGGCGCATCCGGAGGCGTCGCTGGACGTGGCCGCGGCCGACGTCGCCCATCGCGACCCGGCGACGGCGTCCCTGGGCGCCTCCCCGGCCGAGATGCGCGAGGCCCTGCCCGCCGGGGCGCTGCACCTGCCGCTGCTGGACGAGCGCGGCCGCCTGACGGCCCTGGCGATCAACCGGGAAGCGGAGCTGCGGATCGGCGGGCACCGGATCGGGGAGGGCCACCCGGCGTTCCTGATCGCGGAGATCGGCAACAACCACCAGGGCGACGTGGACCTGGCCCGCCGTCTCGTGGACCTGGCCGTCGAGGCGGGCGCGGACGCCGTGAAGTTCCAGCTGCGGGACATGGACGCCCTGTACCGGCAGTCCGGTGCGGCCACCGCCGGCGAGGACCTGGGGGCCCAGCGCACCCTGGACGAGCTGGCCAAGTTCTCGCTCTCCGCCGAGGACATGGTGCGGGTGTTCGACCACGTCCGGGACGCCGGCGTCGCCCTGATGTGCACCCCGTGGGACGCCCCGTCCATGCGGGTGCTGCGGGAGTACCCGGTGGACGGCGTGAAGATCGCCTCGGCGGACCTGACGAACCACGGTCTGCTGCGGGACGCGGCCGCCTCCGGCCTGCCGATGGTGCTCTCCACCGGCATGTCCCGGGAGGAGGAGATCCGCGAGTCGGTGGACCTCGTGCGCTCCTCCGGCGTCCCCTTCGCGATGCTGCACGCCCAGTCCACGTACCCCGCCCCCTACAAGGACGTGAACCTGGCCTACCTGGACCGGCTCGCGGAGATCGCCCAGACGCCGGTGGGCTACTCGGGCCACGAGCGCGGCTTCCACGTGGCCCTGGCCGCGGTGGCCCGGGGCGCCGCGATCATCGAGAAGCACTTCACCGTGGACCGGGGGCTCGAGGGCAACGACCACAAGGTCTCCCTCCTGCCGGAGGAGTTCGCGCAGATGGTGCGGCAGACCCGGGACATCGAGGAGTCGATCGGCGTCGGGACCGAGCGCGTGGTCTCCACCGGTGAGGCGATGAACCGCATCAACCTGGCCAAGTCCCTGGTGGCGGCCCGTCCGCTGCGGGCCGGCGCCACGATCACCGCCGACGACGTGACCGTGAAGTCCCCGGGCCGCGGCCTGCAGCCCAACGAGCTGCCGCGCCTGGTCGGCCGCACGCTGCACCGCGAGATGGCCGAGGGCGACTTCTTCTTCGCCGGTGACCTCACGGACACGGTGCCCACCGGGCGCCAGTTCCAGTTCCGGCGCCCCTGGGGCCTGCCGGTGCGCTACCACGACGTCGAGGCGCTGACGAAGGACTGCACCCCGGACTTCCTGGAGTTCCACTTCTCCTACAAGGACCTCGAGATCGACATCGACTCGGTGTTCCGCGAGCCCATGCCGATGGGCTTCACCACGCACCTGCCGGACATCTTCTCCGGTGACTTCCTCGTGGATCTGGCCAGCGACGACGACGCCGTGTGGGAGCGCTCGATCGCCGAGGTGCAGCGCACGATCGACATCACCCGGGACCTGAAGCGCTGGTTCCCGCACGAGGAGGAGCCCATCATGGTCATCACCATGGGCGGGTTCACCCTGGACCGGCACATCCGCCCGGAGGAGCGGCTGCCGAAGTACGAGCGCATCGCCGAGGCCGTGCAGCGCCTGGACACCTCCGGCATCCGGATCGCCGCGCAGACGCTGCCGCCGTTCCCGTGGCTGATGGGCGGTCAGCAGTACCACAACCTCTTCATGGACCCGGACGACACCGTGGCGTTCGTGGAGGCCACGGGGGTGCCGCTGTGCCTGGACATCTCCCACTCCAAGCTCTCGGCCACGTTCCTGGGGATCCCCTTCCCGGAGATGGTGGAGAAGCTGGCCCCGCACACCATCCACCTGCACCTGGTGGACGCCACCGGTGTGGACGGGGAGGGGCCGCAGATCGGCGAGGGCGACGTCGACTGGCCCGTGCTGTGCGAGCAGCTGGACCGCCTGGCCCCCGGGGTGAGCTTCATCCCGGAGATCTGGCAGGGCCACATCAACAACGGCGAGGGCTTCTGGACGGCCCTGGACCGCCTGGAGCAGTGGCTGTGATCCCCGAGGCCGCGAGGACCACTCCGGCCCCGCTGACGCTTTGGGTGGTGCCCGTCGCCGACCTCGGCGGCGTGGCCCGGCACGTCCTCGACGTCGCGCGCGTGGGCCTGCCCGGCCTGCGTCTGGCGGTGCTCTGCCCCGAGGGGCCGCTCGCCGAGCGCCTGCGCGAGCAGGGCGCGGCGGTGTTCACCGGGGACGTCGGGCCCGACGCCGGCCTGGCCGCCTCGGTGCGGACGCTCCGGACGGCGGTGCGCACCCTGCGCCCGGCCGCGGTCCACACGCACCTGGCCTACGCCGACCTCGCGGCCTTCACGGCGCTGGGCACGGGGCGGGCCCTGCGGCGGGCCGGTGCGCCGGCGCTGCTCAGCACCGAGCACGGGATCGCCCCGGACGACCAGCTGTACAACCGCGCCGCCGCGGCCCGGGTGAAGAACGCCGCGCACCGCGCCCGGCTGCGCGGCACGGACCTCGTGATCGCCGTGGCGCAGTCCACCGCGGACGTGCTCCGCCGCAAATGGGGCGCGGGGGCGCCCCTCACCGTGGTGCGCAACGGCGTGGACGGGCCCGCGGTGCGCGCCGCGGCCGCGGGGCAGCGGCGCGCACCGGGGGAGGGGTTGCGGATCCTCTCCCTGTCCCGGCTGGCCCCCGAGAAGAACCTCGACCGGCTGATCGCCGCACTGCCCGCCCTGCTGGAGCGCGACCCCGGGGCGCGGTTGACGCTGGCCGGCGCTGGCCCCCTGGAGGGGGAGCTGCGCGCCCAGGCCGAGGCACTCGGTGTCGCGGAGGCGGTCGACCTGCCCGGCTTCGTGGAGCCGTGGGGCACCATGGCCGAGCACGACGTGCTGGTGCAGCTCTCGGCGTGGGAGAACCTCAGCTACACCCTGCTCGACGCCGCGGCCGCCGGCCTGCCCGCCGTCGCCACGGACGTGGGCGGCAACGGGGAGATCCTGCCGCCCGAGCGCCTCGTCCACGAGACCGCGCCGGCGGCCATCGCCGACGCCGTCGTGCGCGCCGCCGCCGAGGGACCGGGCGAGGTGCGCGTGGGCGACGTGGAGACCATGGCTCGGGCCACCGCCGAGGCGACCCTCGAGGTGCTCGGGCGCCGGGCGGGGAAGGTGGGTACCCGATGACCGCGGCGAGCCCGAACGAGCCGGGGGCGGCCTCGGTGGTTCCGGCCGAGAAGCGAGTGCCGGGGCCCAGGTTCCGGGAGCTGGACGGGCTTCGGGGGATCGCGGCGCTGGCCGTGGTGTTCTCGCACTTCGGCGGTACGCACAATTTCCACTACCGCGACGATCCCCCCGCTTTTCATGACTTCGTCTGGGGTGGCACGGGGGTCCAGCTGTTCTTCATGATCAGCGGTTTCGTGATCCTCATGACCGCGCGCCGGGCCTCGCGTCCCAGCGATTTCGTCATCTCCCGAGCCGCGCGGCTGTACCCGCCGTACTGGCTCTCGCTTGCGTTCGCCGTGGTGATCCTCGCCCTCGTGCAGGTGCCGGGGTACTCGCTGAGTCCGGGGCAGATCCTCGTCAACCTCACGATGGTCCAACGATGGTTGCTGGTCGACGATGTGGTCGACGTCTACTGGACCCTGGCGGTCGAGATGCAGTTCTACGCACTTGTCTTGACCCTCCTCATCCTCAGCCGGTGTCGCCTGTCGGACCGTCTCGTCCTGTGGGCATGCCTGGGTTGGTCTGTGTTGTCCTGGACGGTGGTGGCTGTGACGTCACAGGCCGCGGCGCCACGCCCAGCGGGGGACCCCACGTGGGTCAAACTCGTCAACAACATCACTGTTGCCGAGTATGCGCCCATGTTCGTCCTGGGCATGGTGGTGTTCCTGGCACGGGAGACGGGTCGCCACCGACGAGCGGTGGCCGCAGCCTATGCATCGGCTGTCGTGAGCCCCTTCGTCTTGCGCGACATGACCCTTGGTCTCTGGGTGCTGGCAGCAGCGACCCTGTTCACTGCTGTGGCCCTCCGACGAAGGACGTGGCTCCTCACAACGCCGCCCTTCCAGTTCTACGGCCGGATCAGCTACTCCCTGTACATCATCCACGTCATTCCCGGTTATCTGGTCATCCATGCTCTATGGCCGTACGTAGGCCGGAACATGGCCATGCTCGTGGCCTTGGCCGTGGTCTCCGTGCTCGCCTGGGCCCTGCAGAAGTACGGCGAGGAGCACCTCGGCCGTGCGGCCAAGCGGGGGCTGACTCGCGTCCGCACCGTCGTGGACGCGCGCACCGGTCATCCCCGTTCCCTGGAGCCGGCCCGATGACCGGACGTATCTGGATCCTGGCGAACCAGGGTGAGGTGGGCGGCGGCGAGGTGATGCTGCACCACCTCGCCACGGCGCTGCGCGAGCTCGGGCGGGACGTGGGCGTCGTGGCCCCGGCCCACCCGGCCGAGACCGCCGATCGTCTGGCCGCGGACGGTTTCGACGTGGTCCGCGTGGGCGGGCCCGGACGCCTGGGGTACCTGCGCGCTCTCCGGGCCTGGGACCGTGGCCGAGGCAAGGACGACGTCGCGTGGTGCAACGGGCTGCTGCCGGCCGCGGCGCTGGCCGGTCGGCCGCGCCGGATCGTGCACCTGCACCAGGTGCCCGAGAAGCCGGTTCTGCGCGTGTTCTCCGCCCTGGCGCGTCCCGGTGCGCTCGCGGTTCTCGTGCCCTCCCGGTTCGCGGCGGACCGCATCCGCGGGGCCCGCGTGCTCCACAACTGGGTTCCGGCCCCGACGGCGCCACAGACACGGCGGGCCCGCGGTGCCGATGAGCCGGTGACCGTAGGCTTCCTTGGCCGCCTGTCCGAGGACAAGGGCATCCTCACCCTGCTGGAGGCCGCCGCGCTGCTGCGGAGGACCGACCCGCGCGCCTTCGTGTTCCGGGTCGCGGGGGAGAGTCGATTCGTGGCGGAGGACGAGGCCGAGCGGCTCGCCACCGCCCTGAAGGCAGCCGGTGAGGACGTCCAGGTGCTCGGCTGGCAGGACACGGGCAAGTTCCTGGCCTCCGTGGACGTGCTGGCCGTGCCGTCGCAGTGGGCCGAGGTCTTCGGCCTGGTGACGGCCGAGGCGATGGCCGCGGGCGTTCCGGTGGTGGCCTCCGATGCCGGGGCCGTTCCCGAGGTGGTCGGCAGCGCTCACCCCTTCGTTTTTCCGCAGCGAGACGCGGCCGCGCTCGCGGACTGCCTGCGGGCCGTGCGCGCGGTCGATCTGGGCACGGTGGCCCACTCCCAGCGGCACCGCTGGGCGTCGCTGTTCTCACCCGAGGCCGGACGCGCCGCCGTCGCCGAGCTCCTGGATGACCTGTCCCTATGAACCCCGCGGAGGACTCATGACAGAGACGCCCCTGACCCCCGAGGCCAGCGTGATCGTCCCCAGCCGAGGCGGCGCCCAGCGGCTGCCGCGCCTGATCGGCGCCCTCGCCGCGCAGGAGGACGCCCCGCCGTTCGAGGTCCACGTGGTCGTGGACGGGGATGTGGACGGGTCGGAAGCGGTGCTCGCCCAGTTGGCCGCAGAGCATCCGGGCCTGGGCCTGAGCTGGACCGTCTTCCGGGAGAACCGCGGACGGGTCGCTGCGCTCAACGCCGGTGCCGACGCGACGTCCGGCCGCATCCTCATCCGCGCGGACGACGATCTCGAGCCCGGACCGCACTACATCCGGGACCACGTGGCCGCGCACGCGGGCGGGCATGGCGGCGTGATCGGATTGACGGCCAATGTCCTCCCGGACTCCGCCTATCAGCGCGTCTACGGTGACGCCCAGGACGAAGCGCACCGTCGCCATGCCTATGCCCTTCCGGCAGAGCAGCAGTGGCGGCACTGGGCGGGCAACGTGTCCGTGCCCCGCACCCTCCATGCGGAGCTCGGCGGCTACGACCCGGACTACCGCCGCTATGGCTGGGAGGACGTGGACTTCGGCTACCGCCTCCACGTCGCCGGGTATCCGGTGGAGATCCGGCCGGAGCTGGAGACCCGTCACCACGCGGCGGCGGTCACCACCTACACCAAGGCGCGCCGGGCTCTGCATTCCGGGTCCGCCCGGCAGATCTTCATCGCCAAGCACGGGGCGGACGCACTCGGCGGGGACCGCGCCCCGGGCGGGCCGTGGGGCGCCGCCGTGCGGGCGGTGGCTGCTCTGAGCACGGAGCGCACGATCCAGTACAGCTCTGCCGTCGTCGAGCGTGCCGCTGTCGTGTTGCCAGCCCCGGTCGCACGAAAACTGATCGCCTTGCAGGTCGAAGCCGCCGCGGAGACTGGACGCACCCGGCCGGGGCGTGCCCGCCGACAGTTCTGAGGGGATCACCATGACCGACATGACACGCGGCCGTATCGCCATCGCCCACGACTACCTCACCCAGAAGGGCGGGGCGGAGCGGGTGGTGCTCGCCCTGCACCGGATGTGGCCGGACGCGCCCATCTACACGACGTTCTACGACGCCGAAGGCACGTTCCCCGAGTTCAAGGACGCGCACATCATCACCTCGCCCCTGAACCGGGTGGGGCTGCTGCGGAAGGACCCGCGGAGAGCACTGCCGCTGCTGCCCCTGGCCTCCTCGCTGATGCACGTGAAGGAGCCGGTTGCCGTCGTCTCGACGTCCGGCTGGGCGCACGGATTCCGCTACGACGGCGCCACGCTCGTCTACTGCCACACGCCGGCGCGCTGGGTGTACCTGCTGGACGACTACCTGGGCGAGGGCGGCCGGGACAGCATCAAGGGCCGGATCGCCCGCGTGCTGCGCCCGGGTCTGCGCAGGTGGGACCGCGCGGCCGTCCGGCGTCGATCACGCTATGTGGCCAACTCCACGGTGGTGAAGGAGCGGATCGAAGAGGTCTACGGGCTCGACGGCGTGGACCTGGTGTTCCCGCCGCACTCCGTGAGCACGGATGGCCCGCAGGAGCCGATCCCCGGCGCCGAGCGGCTGGCGGAGGACGGTTTCCTGCTCTCGGTCGCGCGGCTCATGCCGTACAAGCACGTGGATGTGGCCATCGAGGCTGCGGCCCGCGCGGGGCGGCCGCTCGTGGTGATCGGCAAGGGCCCGGAGGAGGCCCGGCTGCGCGCGATGGCGGGGGAGGACGTGGTGTTCGGCCAGGACCTCACCGACGCGCAGCTGCGCTGGGCGTACGCGCACGCGACGGCACTGATCGCCGCGAGCCACGAGGACTTCGGCATCACGCCGCTCGAGGCGAGCGCGTGGGGCGTGCCCACCGTGGCGCTGCGCGCCGGCGGCTACCTGGACACCATCGTGGACGGCGTCAACGGGGTGTTCGTGGAGGAGCCGACGGTGGATGCGGTGGCCGGCGGGGTGGAACGTCTGCTGGCGCATGACTGGGACCGGGCGGCGATGCAGGCGCATGCCGAGCGGTTCTCGGAGGACGCGTTCGGGCGGCGGATCCGTGCGTTGGTCGGGGAACTGCCCGCTGGGCCCGGACATTGAGGCAGGCGATAGCGAGATGTTCGCAGTGATCGACAGGATTTGAAAGGCAGGACGCATGGACCTTCTCCACTCCGCTCGTCGGCTCAAACACCGTCTCTGGCTGGCGCAGAAGCACGGAGCACATGTGGTGGCGGAGGGGAGGGACCTCATCTACCGGATGCACTCGACGGTGTCCCCTGCCCGCTACGACGCCGCACGATATGAGCTGGACTTCACGGCCCTCACGAGTCGCAACACGTCCTGGAAGTCCGACCGGCCGATTCCCCGTGTGGTGTGGTGCGTCTGGTCAGGGACGAATGCCATGTCCGTCAATCGCGCCGCCTGCCTGCGGTCCATCCACGAGGTCCAGCACGATCTGGACGTCCGGCTGGTCACTCCCGGCACCTTGCACGAGGTGGTGGTGGACGGTCACCCGCTCCATCCGTCCTATGAGCACCTGTCGGATGTCCATCGCTCGGATTACCTCCACGCATATCTGATGCACCATCATGGCGGCGCGTTCACGGATATCAAGAAGCATCACCACGCGTGGGCACCGCTCATCGAGGAGATGCAGGAGGACGTGGACGCGTGGGTCACCGGATATCGCGTGCCACGGTCCTCCGAAGCGGCGTACTTTCACGGCCCGCTTGGAAGGGATGTCCGCAAGAACTTCAGTCTCCTCCTCGGATTCAGCGGCAAGATCGTTCGACCGGGAAGCCCGCTGACGTCGGAGTGGCTGGCCGAGGTGGAGCGCCGACTCGACTACTACGGTTCGTTGCTGGCGGAGGTGCCGGGCAACGTCTACGGAGACAATCCTGGGTATCCGGTGCCCTGGACGCGCATCGGATCACAGGTGTTCGAACCCCTCACCCTTAAATATCGCGAGCACATCCGGATCGATCCGCGGCTGAAGCCCCAACTGTGGGGGCATCGGTGACCGCAGTGACCGGCAGACACTCGCGCCGAATCCCCTGAGCTCCTCTGACCCTCCTTGTCACGGAAGGGCAGATCGGGCGGCCGCCAGGGTGGACTCGGCCACGCTCACCGCCCGGACTCCAGCAGCTCCAGGAGGTACCGCCCGTACCCCGACTTCACGAGCGGCTCGGCGCGCTCGCGCAGCTCGTCCTCGGTGAGCAGGCCCTGGCGCCAGGCGACCTCCTCGGGGGAACCGACCTTGAGGCCCTGGCGGGACTCGATGGTGCGGATGAAATTGGAGGCGTCGTTCAGGTCGTGGAACGTGCCGGTGTCCAGCCATGCCGTACCGCGTGGGAGGACTTCGACGTTGAGGCTGCCGCGTTCGAGATAGGTGCGGTTCACGTCGGTGATCTCGAGTTCACCGCGCGCCGAGGGCTTGAGGCTCTTCGCAATCTCGACGACGTCGTTGTTGTAGAAGTAGAGGCCTGGCACCGCATAGTTGCTCTTGGGTTCCTCAGGCTTCTCCTCAAGTGAGACGGCCTTGCCGGCGTCGTCGAACTCCACCACGCCGTAGGCGCTGGGGTCCGCCACCCAATAGCCGAACACGGTGGCTCCGTCGACCTGGGTGTGACGGCGCAGCTGCTGGCCCATGCCGGGGCCGTAGAAGATGTTGTCCCCCAGGACGAGCGCGACATGCTCGTCGCCGATGTGGTCCTCCCCGAGGATGAACGCCTGTGCCAGGCCGTCGGGGGAGGGCTGCTGGACGTAGCTGAGCGAGATCCCGAACTGGGAGCCGTCGCCCAGGAGCCGCTGGAACTGCTGCGCGTCGTGCGGGGTGGTGATCACCAGGATGTCGCTGATGCCCGCCAAGATCAGCGTGGACAGCGGGTAGTAGATCATCGGCTTGTCGTAGACGGGCACGAGCTGTTTCGAGATGCCATGGGTGATGGGGTGCAGTCGGGAGCCGGTGCCGCCGGCGAGGATGATGCCCTTCATGGGCCCGAGTCTACGGGGCCTCTTACCCTCCGTTCAGGCCCCGGCGATGGCTAGACTCGCCCACAAAGGACGTCCGCGCTGTGCGACGTCTGGGGGTTCGGGCTGAATTCCCCCCTGACGCGGACAGGAGTCTCATGATCGAAGGGTCGTCGTCATCCCAGGCATTGCGGATGGGCTCGGTGCTCCCGTATCCCATCGCGAGACACGGCGGGGACTTCGCCTTAGAGACGCGCGCGTTCGAAGCGCTCGACGCCATGGGCAGGCTCTGGAACGGAGAGTTCCTCGTCTTCTCCCCGGGCCTGACCGATCTGGCGGAACGTCCCCGCACCGGTTACCTGAGGCCGCCGTCGGAGCTGCCGTTCAGGGTCGTGGAGGTCCGGCCGGACCTGGCCGACCTGCGGGACCACCCCGTCGACCTCGTAACAGGCCTGCTCGTCCCCACGTCGGCGCCCATCCTTGACATCGGTGCTCCCGCGATCCTGACGACAGAGCTCACCTACCGGACTCGGCTGGACATCCACCGAGCGGAGGCGACCGCGCGGGTCCTTCCTCGCATGGCGCTCGGACTGGCGCGCACCGAACTCCGATTCCGCTCCATGGTGCGGCGGGCCGCCGCGGTGGAGTGTAACGGGCCGGCAGCGACGCGGACCTACGCGCGGCTCGCCCGCCGGTCGATGTCCTATCGTGACCACCGGTTGCACCGCGCTGATGTGGCGGCGGCGGCCCGTGTCCCGGTCTGGGACGGAACTCGGCCCCTGCACGTGGGGTTCTCTGGGCGGCATGAAGCCGTCAAAGGTCCCCAGTTCGTGGTGGAGGTGGCCCGCCGGGCCTACCACGCGGGCCTGCCGGTCACGTTCTCCATCTTCGGGCGAGGGCCCCTGGAGCAGGAGCTCCGCGCCGCGGCCCCGCCCACGGTCCGTTTCCGAGGGTTCCGCGACTTCCGCACCGAGTGGGTCGCGGACGTTCAGAACGAGATCGACGTTATGATGCTGCCCCACATGCAGGGCGACCCCTCGTGCACCTACAGCGAGTCTCTGGGCTCTGGGGCACCGGTGCTCGGCTTCCACAACGAGACCCTCACCCCCCTCGTCAAAGAGCACGGGGTCGGCTGGGCTGTTCGCCGGGGGGATACGGACGCGCTCTACGACCGGCTGACCCGCCTGCTCAAGCACCCCGATGAAGTGGACGCCGCCCGGAAGGCGGGGCTGGCCCTCGTGGGCTCCGAACCCTTCGAAGACCTCATGGAGCGCCGTGCCGCGTTCTTCCGGGCCGTCGCCCTCGAGGAGGAGTCGGTGTGAGTGCTGCCAGTGAGGGGAGGCCCGTGGTCTCCGTCATCACCCCCGCCTTCAACGCGGAACGGGTGCTCGGTCTCCAGCTCGACTCCCTGGCTGATCAGGGCGGTGCCCCGGCCTACGAGGTGTTGGTGGTGGACAACAACTCTACGGACGGCACCGCGGATCTGGTGCGAGACCGCACCTCCGCGTTCCCCGTTCCGCTGCGCCTGATCCGTGCTGCCGAACACCAGGGGCCTGGATACGCACGGAACGTCGGCGTCGCTCGCGCGCGAGCGGACCTGCTCCTGTTCGCTGACGCGGACGACGTGGTCTCCCGTTGGTGGGTGCGCAACGGGGCGCGGGCCTTCGAGTCGTCCGATTTCTGGTCCGGCGGGGCCGTGCTCATGACCGATGAGCAGATGGCCCAGGACCTCGCCGGGATCCGAGCGGCCCTGGGCGATGTGGACGAGTGGACGGGGGTCGAGTCGGGTGACTTGACGAACGCCTTCCCGGTCGTCATGGGCGGCGATTTCGGCATGACGCGGGCGGCGTACGAGCGCGTCGGGGGCTTCGACGTGACACTGGGCACGGTCTACGAGGACAACGACCTGGGCGCCCGGGCCCAGCTGGCCGGCCTGACCGTGGACAGCGCTCCGGCGGTGCGCATCGCCTACCGCGGCAAGTGGGAGGTGGGATTCCGCGCCCGGCTGGCTCGCCGCTCCGCCCGAGCCCACGCCCTCGTCGCCGCGCGCTACGGCCTGCGCTCCCGTTCGCCCTATCCCAGCCCCTGGCGAGAGATGCCGCGCGCCGTGGGCAGCGCTGCCCTCATGACGCTAGGCCGCAAGGACCCGGACTGGGCCGGTGTGTGGATCCGGACCAACACCGCAGCCGGCCACGCGCTTGGCCGCCTGCAGACACGGCTCCCCTGGGCAGTGGCGCCGGCCACGGTCGGCGTCGGCCTGGACGCCGGTCCCGAGGTGGAGGAGACGTGCGCATGAAGGTCCCCGGGGGCGCCACCGCGCGGCGCGCCGCGCTGCTGTTCTCTCGTTCCGAGCTGGTGCCCAACCGGCTTCGGCCCGCTCGGCTGGACCGGTTCGGGCTGCGGGCCCCGCAGGGAGTCTGGATCTCCGCGAATGTCCGCATCCTGGACCCGACGCTCCTGACCCTGGGGGAGGGCGTCTACCTCAACCGGGAGGTGTACATCGACAACGGGCCGGTCACCCTGGGACGCAACGTGTATGTGGGCCCGCGTGCCATGATCATCACGGCCAAGCACTCCCTCGGCGGGCCCGAGCTCCGGGCCGGCGACGGCGGGCCTGAACCCGTGGTCATCGGGGACGGCACATGGATTGGCGCGGGGGCGATCATCCTGCCCGGGCTCACCGTGGGTGCCGAGTGTATCGTCGCCGCTGGCGCCGTTGTGACGAAGGACTGCACCCCGAACGGCCTCTACGCCGGCGTGCCGGCCCGCCGCATCCGGGACCTGGACGAGGCAGGCGCGGCATGACCGCGGTGGCCGAACATCCCGCCGAGCCGCTAGTCAGCGTCCTCATTCCGGCCAAGGACGTCGCTCAGTGGATCCCCGAACAGCTCGCCGCCCTGGACGACCAGGTGGACGCCCCGCCCTTCGAGGTCGTCATCGCCGACAACGGCAGCACTGACGGCACACCGCAGGCAGCGCTGGCCGGCGCGCACGCCTTCACCGTGCGGGTTGTCGACGCCTCGGGACCGGTGAGCGCGTCCCACGGGCGCAACATGGCGGCTCGGGCAGCGCGGGGGAGGATCCTGCTCTTCTGCGACGCTGATGACCTCGTGGGCCCCGCGTGGGTGCGATCCCTCACCGACGCCGTCGTGGACGATCCCTCTCGAATCGCCACCGGTGCACTCCACCACGGGCGCTTCAACTCGCCCGACGTCCTCGCCGCCTATCGGATCGGACCGGACCCCGAGGTCGACGAGCTCGCCCGCCCGACGGCGGTGAAAGAGAACCCCGGCGGGTTCGCTGGCCATCTTCCGACAGTGGCCGGGGGCAACTTCGCGATCCACCGATCGGCGTACCTCGCCCTCGGGGGGATGGACGTCGCGTATCCGGGCGGCGCGGAGGAGACGGACTTCGCCTGGCGGGCCCAGCGGGCCGGGATGAAGGTGGTGAGTGTGCCCCAGGCAGTCGTCCACTATCGGCTCAAGTCCGAACCACGAAGCCTGTTCCGGCAGCAGCGCATCCAGCAGCGCGGTCGCATCTACCTGTGGACCCGCTATCGCGACAGCTCGATGCAAGGGCCCAGTCTGAAGGGGGCCGCATTTGAGGTGGTGCGAGGCGCGGCCGCCTTCCCGGCATCGCGGCGTGACGAGGGGGCCCAGCTCGCCTGGTCCGCCCGTGTGGGTGCTCATGTCGGCGCCCTCGAGGGGATGGTGCGATACCGCTGGGCACCGTCGGGCCGGAGGACACGACTGCTCCGTCGGGGGCGCGGCCGGGGCACCACATGACCTGGGTGGTGACCGGCGGAGCCGGGTACATCGGCGCCCACGTGGTGCGCGCCCTGCAGGGGGCGGGCATGGACGTGGCCGTCGTCGACGACCTCTCGACCGGGTTCGCGGACTTCGTGCCCGCCGACGTGCCCCTGCTCCGGGCCGACGTCGGCGACGTCGGGCAGGTGGCGGCGTTCCTGACGCGCGTGGGCGCCGCCGGCGTTGTGCACGTGGCCGGGTACAAGTTCGCGGGCGAGTCCGTCCGCGAGCCGCTGCACACCTACCGCGTGAACGTGCGCGGCACCCTGGGCGTGCTCGAGGCGATGGAGCGGGCCGGGGTCTCCGCCGTCGTCTTCTCCTCCTCGGCGGCCGTGTACGGCACCCCGGACGTGGAGCGCGTCACGGAGGCGACGGCGACCGCCCCGGAGTCCCCCTACGGGGAGAGCAAGCTGATCGGGGAGTGGCTGCTCGCGGACCAGGGCCGGGCCACGGGGCTCCGGCACACGAGCCTGCGCTACTTCAACGTGGTCGGCTCCGCGGATCCGGCGCTGTCCGACACGAGCCCCCACAACCTCTTCCCCCTCGTGTTCCGCGCCCTGGACCGCGGCGAGCGCCCGCGCCTGCTCGGCGCCGACCACCCCACGCCGGACGGCACGTGCGTCCGGGACTACGTCCATGTGGCCGACGTCGCCCGGGCCCATGTGGCCGCCGCCCGGGCGCTCGCGGAGGGCCGGGCCCTGGCCCCGGTCTACAACCTCGGCTCCGGGGCGGGCACCTCGGTCCGGCAGATCATGGAGGCCGTCGGCCGGGTCACCGGGCGCGACGTCGACCCGGTCGTGGAGCCGCGCCGTCCCGGGGACCCCGCGCGCATCGTGGCGGACGGCTCCCTCGCCGCGCGCGATCTCGGGTGGGAGAACCGCCACACGGTGGAGGACATGGTCCGCTCCGCGTGGGAGGCCCGGCGGCCGCCCGAGACGCGCTGAGGCTCAGACTTCGTCCCAGCGGGTCGGGGCGTCCGAGCGCAGTGGGCGCAGCGTCCCGCGCGGGTACCAGGCCGCGTCCGTGAGCGGCTGACCGGCCAGGAGGGCCTCCCACGCGGCGCGCAGGGCGTCGTCGTCGAGGGCCCCGAGCCGGCGCCAGTGGTACGCCTTGTCCTCGGGGGTGTCGGCGAGCGCGATCGCCTGCGCGCCGGTGCGGCTCTTGCGGGCGAACTGCTCGAAGGAGCGCCACGGCAGGTGCAGGATCCGCAGGCTCTCCGCGCGGACGCCCGGACGCAGGACCTCATGGTTGCCCATCTCGACGACGGCCCCGGGGCGCGGGCGGAACGCGACCTTGACGTTGAAGTGTGCGGTCGTGTCCAGCAACGGGCCGGAACCGTCCGCCGCCGGGAACGCGTTGTGCATGACGGCGCGCAGCACGGGTGCGTCGGCGGCGGCCAGGGCCTCGGCGAGCGTGCCCTCGGCGCCGAACCAGAGCTCGTCCGCATCGAACGGGACCACCCACGTGGCGCCGGCGGCCGATGCCAGGTCGGCCAGCCGGGTCATCTTGGCGGACTGCACGTAGGCCGGCTCCCGGTCCGCGCCGACGACGAGCCCCGGGATCTCCCCGGCCAGCCGACGCAGGATGTCCGGCGTCGCGTCCTTCGACCCGTTGTCCACGACGACGATGTGCGGGATCCCCTGGTCCGCGAGGTGGCGCACGGAGCGCTCGATCACGTCCGCCTCGTCGCGGACCATCGCGACGGCGCACGGGCCGGACATCGCCGGCAGCTCCGGCAGGTCGAACCCGGCCGAGGCGAGGGCGTACTCGCGGGCGAACCGCTCCGAGCCGCGGACGGCGGCGGCCTGCCGGACCACCTCCCGGGCCCGGCGGAGGAGGAACAGGCGGTGCTTGGCCTGGCGGGCGAGGTCGAGGGGGGAGGGCATCGGGTCTCCTGTCGGGTGCGGCGGGGAGGGCGGTGTTGGGGCGGGCCGGAGGGTCAGACGGGTGCGGCGTTCAGCCCAGGGCGGCCAGCTCCGCGTCGAGGGTCGGGGGGAGGGGCCAACCCATCGCGGTGCAGAGCCGCTGCAGGCGCAGCCGCCAGTCCAGCTCCCGGCGGGCCCGGCGCCGCTGCTCGGCGGCCCGCTCCGGCGTCCAGGCGGCGGCGGCCTCTGCGAGCACGGGCCAGGCGTCGGCGCGGGAGTCGGGCGAGACCTCGAGCGTGGCCTCCGGCCATAGGAGCGTGGCCGCGGACCGCGGGGCGACGCCGGCCACACGGCATCCCGCCGCGAGGGCGTCCGTCCACCGGCCCGTGAGGTAGTCGCGGGTCGGGTGCGTGTACGGCGCAGGGCTGACGAGGTTGGAGAACGCGAGCACGAGGCGCGCCTGCGCCAGCGCGGTGCGGACGGCCTCCTGGTTCTGCAGCGGATCGGGCGCCGACGGCGGCCGGCCCCGGAACACGAGGCCGTGGTCCTGCGCCTCGCGGGCGGTGCGGGCGTCGTCGTCCCAGGCTTCCGGCTGGCGGCCCAGACGCAGCAGGTCGACCGGGCGGGGGCCGTCGTCGGCGGCGACGGCGAGGGTGTCCGAACCCCACGGCAGTGCGTCCACGGGGCGGCCGGTCAGCGCGCTCCACTCATCGACGAGGTCCGGGTCCGTCACGAACAGTCGGTCGAAGTGGGGCCGGTGCCGGGCGATCCCGGCGATCCGGTCGGTCCAGAACGAGTCGACGATCCAGGCCGCCGTGGACTCGTGCCCGGGCCACCACAGGTCCCGGCGCGCGGCCAGGGCGAGGGCGGCGGGGTTGCCGGCGAGCACCAGGAGGCGGCGCCCGCGGGCCCGCCGGCCGCGCGGCAGGAGCACGGACGCGCGCTGGGCCCACGAGGCGGCGCCGCGGTCCTCGACCTCGACGAGTCGACCCTCGAGCAGCCGGGCGGCCAGGCGCGCGAGGACGTCGACGGGACCCCAGCCGCTGCCGCCGGGACGGACGTAGAGGACGTCGATGGTCATACGACCAGCCTAGGCGTCGCGCGATCAAGTCGGGGGCGAGGTCCTCGCCAGTACGCTGGGATCGGGTACGTCTGTTGTGGCGGCGGAATTGAGGAGGCCACCGATGCGAAGCCTGATGAGGATGAGGACGCCCCGAGACATTGCTGCCGGAGTGCTGGCCATGGTGCGCCGCACCGACCCTCCAGTGATCTGGGGGGCAGAGCCGATGAACGGTGGCAATTTCCTCTACCTGTGGGCCACGGCCTGGGCGCGCCGCCGGGAAACGGGACGTCCGTGGCTGGTGCGCTACAAGCCCAAGATGGAGCCGTGGTTGACAGAGTTCCCCGCCCTCAGGGATCTCACGGTGCGGGAAGACGATGTGTCCTTCCGGCAAGAGCGAACGGTCGAGTGGGGCCAGCAGACCTACCAGGACTGGTTCTTTCGTGACCTCCTGGACTTCACGCGCGAGAGGTTGTTGACGAGCAACGGATTTCAGGCGCGTCTGAAGCAGGTAGACCGCGGGGCAGTCGTGGTGAACGTGCGTCGGGGGGACTACTACTCCGATCCGGTCCACCGCGCCAACTTCGGGTTCGACATCGCCGGGTACGTCCGGGCCGCTGTGGCGAGGATTCCTCGAGACGAGGTAGGTCGAATCATTCTCGTCTCCGATGATGTCGGCTGGTGCCGCGAGAACCTCGGCTTCCTCTCGGCCTGGGGGGACGTGGGGACGATTCCGGGCGAACACGACATGTTCAATGACCTGGCGCAGCTCGCCGGCGGTCGGCACCTGGTCCTGGCGAACTCGACGTTCTCCTACTGGGGTGGATACCTGGCGAGTGCAATGCCTCCGAGCGACCGCCCGCAGAGCGTCCAGGCACCCCTGCACTTCAACCGGCTGTACGCGCGAGGTGAGTCTCCCTTGCTGCTCCCGCAATGGCAGGCGATCCCCGATGACGCGTTCATCTGACGTCGTCCAGCACGGGCTCGGTGCTGTTCCCCGTTCCCGCCCACGGTGGGGTGGAGTTGGCGCGGCGGACAGGACTGTCCCCGCACCATGACTTAGGTTGGACCCATGCGTGCTGTAGGTGCCGTCAAGGCGTCCATTCTCCGAACCGTCCGACGGGGCGCGCCCGTCTCGTGGGCTCCCGAGTGGATGGGGCTGGGGAATCTCCTCTACCAGGGGCTCTGGGCGTATGAGGGGGCCTCTCTGGGGGAGCCCCGGTTCGTCTTGCTTCCCGAAAACAGGGTGGGCGTGATCGAGCTGTTCCCACGTCTCCGCGAGAAGAGATTCCTGCGGCGGTCTCACGTGCCCTTCACTTCACAGCGGGTGCGCCCGTGGGAAAACGAGGAGCGATCCACCGGTCGCTTTGCGCCACCCCTGCTTGAAGATTTCATTCGCGATGATCTCCTCCCAGGATCTGCAGTTTCCCCGGCCACGGATTCTTACGACGATGCGATCGTCGTCAATGTTCGGCGAGGCGACTACTACAGCGTCGACAGGCATCGGGCTCAATTTGGCATGGACCAGAAGAAGTACCTGCGTTCGGCTCTCGCAGAAGCCGTGCGCACGCAGGGGTCCGTGGGTCGCATCGTCGTCATCTCGGATGGCCTCGACTGGTGTCGCGACCACGTGAATGATCTTCTCTCCGAGTTCGCACCGGTGGAGTATGAAGACGGCGACATCGCGCATGACCTCAAGGCGATCATCCACGCGAAGCGACTCATCATCACCAATTCCACTTTCTCGTATTGGGGCGGCTACATCGGCGACGTCCTCAATCCAGGACGACAGGTGATCGCTCCGTGGTTCTTCTCGCGTACCGAGAACGGTGGTCGCTCTCATCTTCTGGCTCCCAGCTGGACTGTCATCGAAGGTGACTTCTAGGCGATGCGTGAGGCCGCGGAAGAGTGGCTTCTCCCGATACCCTGACCTCATGAGCCGCATATCCTCCCGTCGCGTCATCTCACTTGCCGGATCGCCCCGTCGTGAGGTCTTCTTCAGGCAAGAGGCCGCCCGCGGGTTCGAAGTCTTTGACGCCTTCGATGGGCGTTCAGGCGCTGGACGGGACAGGTTCGATGCAGAGTACTTCCAGCGTCGGTACGGCCGTCCCCCCGAGGGAGGTGAGATTGGATGCGCGCTGTCCCATGCCGCACTTTGGGCAGAGTTCGGCTACGCGGCGGGAGATGACGATGACTTGATGCTCGTCGCGGAGGACGATGCGGTCTTCTCTTCCGCATTCCCCGGTGTCGTCCGCAGAGTTGCACGACGAGTAGTGGACTTCGCCGTCCTTGCGCAGCCCGGAGAGGATCCCAGAGACAATCCGTTCTGGTCGCTCGAGGGCGTGTCAACTTGTCTGTGTAAGCGGGGTGGTCACAGGTAGGGGTTGATCCGGTCGGGGTAGGCCGCGGCGAGCTGGGCGAGGGCCTGCTTCCAGTTCGTGACGGCCTGACCTTCGACGAGCCGGCCCTGGGCTTTGCGCTGGCCGGCGGGTTTGCCCCGGTCCCGAGCGCGTTCGGCGGCGCGTTTGTCTTCGATGTTGCAGATCGCCAGCCAGAGCAGCTTCACCGCCGCCTCGGTCGAGGGGAAGTGGCCGCGGTTCTTGGTCACCTTCCGTAGCTGGAAGTTCAGCGACTCGATGCTGTTGGTCGTGTAGATGACCTTGCGGAGCATGGGTGGGAACTGCAGGAACGGGATGAACCGCTCCCAGGAGTTCGCCCAGGTCGCGGCTGCAGACGGGTACTTCGTGCCGAGCTCGGAGGCCTCGAACTCGGCCAGCGCCTTCCTCGCGGTCTCTTCGTTGGGGGCGGTGTAGATCGGCTTCAGCGCGGCGGCGACCTTCTTGCGGTCCTGGTAGGCCACGAACCGCATCGCGGCCCGGATCAGGTGAACCACGCAGGTCTGGACCATCGAGTCCGGCCACGTCGCCTCGACCGCCTCCGGCAGGCCCTTGAGCCCGTCGCAGCACACGATCAGCACGTCCTGCACGCCCCGGTTGGCGAGATCGGCGCAGACGTGGGCCCAGAACGCCGAGCCCTCGGTGTCCTGGACCCAGATCCCCAGCACGTGCTTGATGCCCTCGAGGTCCACGCCGACGGCGATGTAGGCGGCACGGTTGAGGACCTGGCTGTTCTCTCGGATCTTGATCCGGATTGCGTCGAGATAGATCACCGGATAGAACTCCTCCAGCGGCCGCGACTGCCACGCCAGGACCTCTTCGCTCACGGCGTCGGTGATGTTGGAGATCGTCTCGTGCGACAGGTCCGTGCCGATCGTGGAGGCCAGGTGGTGCTGGATGTCCCGGATCGTCATTCCGCCGGCATAGAGGCTGATGATCATGTCATCCAGGCCCCCGAGGCGCCGCTGGCCCTTGGGCACCAGGCGCGGGGTGAACGACCCGCCCCGGTCTCGCGGGACGTCCAGCTCGATCGGCCCGACCTCGGACTCCACGGTCTTCGGGGTGGTCCCGTTGCGGGAGTTGGCGTGCTTCAGCGCCTCGCTCGAGCCCTTCTCGTAGCCCAGATGGCTGGTCAGCTCGGCCTGCAGGCCCCGCTCGAGCGCGGCCTTGACCAGCGCGGGCACGAACCCGCCGTCACCGGTGAGCTCGACGCCGCCCGCGTCGATCTGCGCGAACAGGGCATCAAGCTGCCCTGAGGCTTTCAGCTGCTCGACCAGGTCCTGGCCCGAGGGCTCGCCTGGGTTCTTCTCGTCGATCATGGTCATGATTCTTACCGTTCCTCTCGGTACGGCTTACACAGACCATCTGACACGCCCTCGCTCGACAGGGATCTGATCCACCTCTCCCTGTTTGCTAGGCCTGTCGGCTGGCCATGGCGATGGTCCCATCGGCTTGGTGCGTATGAAGGACCACTTTGCTGCGCTGGCCTCTACCTCGTCTCACGCCGAACGGCCCGGCGGCTCGTGGAAGCCATCCCCGCTGAAGGGCAGGGATGGCCAGCGGACGACTACGCGGAGTGGGAAGAACGCGCTGGCCTGGCAGTTCATCTCCTCCGCCCAACCATTGCCGGATGGCTGGGGGGCTCGGAGATCAATCCAGTCGATCGCCCCCACTTCCACCAGACGCACTACGTTGCTAGCCAGTGGGGTCGACAGGCTTGGATCCGCCGTGTGTCGCGTGTAAGGGCAGGGGCTCGTGTTGCCCGTCATCGGCTTCGTAGCCGGCGATCCGGCGTAACGCCTAGGTTCGCGGAGGGTCAGCGGTAGTCGGAGGTAACCACGCGCAGGGTGCGGTCCACCTCCACATGGTTCAGATATTTGAGCTGCAGCGGCTGATAGACGTCGGCCCCAATGCCGATCCAGGTGATCGGATAGCCGCCCTCTCTGCCATAGGGATCGCGGGCCGGATGTGACCGTAGATCGCGATGGTAGTAGTCAAGGCGACGCTCGACCTCGTTCAGCCATTCGGCAGTGAACGGGGTGCGTGGCCGGCAAGCCATCGCTTGAATCCCCACGAGGACGGATCGATGCGTGCGAGTGTCGTCGCCCAGAGGCCCATGCAAATTGCCGACAAGTCGGTGATCGGGGTCGGGCGCGCCAACAACCCAGAGGTGTTTGTCCTCCTGGAGGCGCTGCAGCGGTTGAATCAAAGACCCATTCCCCGGGGGCTTAAGGTCTGTATACGCGCCTCCATGATGGTGAAGGACATACGCGCGAAGGTAGTCCGAGCGGTGCACGAAAGACAGCAGGTCATACGCGGGGTGCAGAGGGTGGCCGGGAACAGTGATCGACGGCAGGATGTCGTCTGTCACCAGACGGAACCCCGCCTCGCCGTAGGCTGCTTCGAGGGCCTGGACAGATCTCGCCCTGTTGGGGGTAAGGGCGTTGGGGCCTGTCCAGAAGCACCACACCGTGGACGGAGCTTCAGCCCCTTCGAGAACTTGGCCGTCACGGGGCTCCCGATGTAGGAAGTGGTCGAAGGGCGGAAATCCGTTGCGGTCCTCATATCGCCGAGCGTCATACCGGTAGGGGCGTAACCGAGGGCGAAGGTGTGACCACGCATCGCCACCGGCGCGCCGAGCGCGACGGGTCATGATGGCCATATGGTGCTTGATGCGGCGTGCTCCGCAGGCCGGGGCAGAGATGAGGCGCATGAAGGCATGCTAGCTGTAGGAGGGCGTGACGTTGTTGACTCGCGCCGGGGGGGCAAGGAAATGGGAGCGTGATTCTCGTAGCCTGAGACCCATGCGCATCCTCGTCACCGGCGGCGCCGGGTTCATCGGATCGAACTTCGTCCACCACGTCGTCCGCGAGACCGGGCACGACGTCGTCGTCCTGGACAAGCTGACCTACGCCGGCAACCGGGAGAACCTCGCCGGCCTGCCGGAGGACCGCGTCACTCTCGAGGTCGGGGACATCTGCGACGCGGCCCTGGTGGACCGCCTGGTCGCCGAGTCGGACGCCGTCGTGCACTACGCGGCGGAGTCCCACAACGACAATTCGCTGAACGATCCCTCGCCGTTCATCCAGACGAACATCGTCGGGACCTTCGTCCTCCTGGAGGCGGTCCGCAAGCACGGCAAGCGCTTCCACCACGTGTCCACGGACGAGGTCTACGGCGACCTCGAGCTGGACGATCCGGCGAAGTTCACCGAGACCACCCCATACAACCCCTCCAGCCCGTACTCGGCCTCGAAGGCCGGCTCGGACCACCTGGTGCGCGCGTGGGTCCGCTCCTTCGGCGTGCAGGCCACGCTGAGCAACTGCTCCAACAACTACGGCCCGTACCAGCACATCGAGAAGTTCATCCCGCGCCAGATCACCAACCTGATCGACGGCGTCCGCCCCCGCCTCTACGGCCAGGGCGTCAACGTCCGGGACTGGATCCACACGGAGGACCACTCCTCGGCCGTGCTGCGCATCCTCGAACGCGGCGAGATCGGCCGCACGTACCTGATCGGTTCGGACGGCGAGAGGAACAACAGGGAGATCGTGGAGATCCTCCTCGAGCTCTTCGACCGCCCCGCGGACGACTACGACCTCGTCGCCGACCGCCCGGGCCACGACCTGCGCTACGCGATCGACAACACCGCCCTGCGCACCGAGCTCGGCTGGGAGCCGCAGTTCACGGACATCCGCGCCGGTCTGGCGGACACGGTCCGCTGGTACCGCGAGAACGAGACCTGGTGGCGCCCGGCCAAGGCCGCCGTCGAGGCCAGGTACCGCACCCAGGGCCAGTGAGGGGGCACCGCTGATGCGCATCACCGAGACCGCCATCCCCGGCCTGCTCGTCCTCGACCTCGACGTCCACGGGGACAACCGCGGCTGGTTCAAGGAGAACTGGCAGCGGGAGAAGATCCGCGCCCTCGCCGCCGAGCACCCCCGCCTCGCCTCGCTCGCCCCGGTGCAGAACAACATCTCCTTCAACGACGCCGTCGGCACCACCCGCGGCATCCACGCCGAACCGTGGGACAAGTACGTGGCCGTCGCCCACGGCCGGATCTTCGGTGCCTGGGTGGACCTGCGCGAAGGGCCGTCCTTCGGCGCCGTCGCCACCGTGGAGCTCGGCCCGGAGAAGGCCGTCTTCGTGCCGCGCGGGGTGGGCAACTCCTACCAGACGCTCGAGCCGGACACCGCCTACACCTACCTGGTGAACGACCACTGGTCCGCCGACGCGCAGGGCCAGTACACGTTCCTCAACCTCGCGGACCCGACGGCGGCCATCGCCTGGCCCATCGCGCTCGAGGACGCCGAGCTCTCGGACAAGGACCGCGCCCACCCGCTGCTCGACGACGTCGTCCCGATGCCGCCGGCTCCGATCCTGGTGCTGGGCGCGGGCGGCCAGCTCGGGCGCGCCCTGGTGGCCCGGGCCGAGGCCGCCGGTATCCCGGTGGAGGCCCACGGCCGGGACACGTGGGACATGGCCGATCCGGCGTCGTGGCCGCGGGAGCACTTCCGCGGCCTGCGCGCCGTGGTCAACGCGTCCGCCATGACCGCGGTGGACACCGCCGAGACGACCGAGGGCCGGGCCCAGGCCTGGGCCGTCAACGCGACCGCCGTCGCCGAGCTCGCCCGCCGCTGCACCGAGGCCGGCGTCCCCCTGGCGCACGTGTCCACGGACTACGTGTTCGACGGCGCCCTCCCCGTGGGGCAGGAGCACCCGGTGGACCACCCGCTCGCGCCGCTGGGCGTCTACGGCCAGTCGAAGGCCGCCGGCGAGGCCGCGGTGGGCACCGTGCCGCGGCACTGGATCGTGCGCACCTCCTGGGTGATCGGGGAGGGGAAGAACTTCGTGTCCACGATGGCCTCGCTCGCCGAGCGCGGGATCGACCCGGCCGTCGTCGCCGACCAGCACGGCCGCCTCACCTTCGCCGACGACCTCGCCGACGCCCTGCTGCACCTGGTCACCACGGACGCGCCCACGGGCACGTTCCACATGACCAACAGCGGCGACGTGGTCACCTGGCACGACGTCGCCCGGTGGGTCTTCGAGGACACCGGTCACGACGCCGCGCGCGTCTCCGCCACGACCACCGCCGCGTACCTGGCCGGCAAGGAGGGCGTGGCCCCGCGGCCGACCAACAGCGCCCTCGACCTCGGGCCCCTGGCCGCCGTCGGCTACACCGCCCCGGACCAGCGCGAACGCCTGCGAGACCATCTGACGGAGTTCAAGGCTGGCACCTGCTGATACTCTTCCCTTGGATGTGTCTGCACAGCGGAAATACATCAGGCACACGTAGTCCTCCTGAATCAGGCACGCGTAGTCCTCCTGGAAGGTCCCGTTATGAACGCTCACTCTGCTTCCACCACCGAGTCAGGCCCGAGCCGACGCGCCGTCGCCACCGGTCTGGCCTGGTCTGTCCCCGCCGTCGCCATGGTCTCGGCGGCACCGTCCTTCGCCGTCTCGCTGCGCAAGGATCCCGGCATCAACGGCTGGGTGCTGAACTCGCCGACTAATCGGGGCAATTGCCGCTATGATCTCGAGGTGAACTCGGCGCCGTCCAACCCGCGCCCCACTCCCGATGGCGCGCCCTGGGGGCTCTACCTCTACGACGTCTCCAAGGACGCCAGCTACAGCAACGCCAAGCTCGTCTACTGGGTGCGCGGCACTCATACTGCGACACAGAACCCGATCACATGGCAGGCGGCCGCCGGGCATTCAACGAAGTGGTCAGGCCCCGTGCTGGGTGCCCCGCAGGTCAAGGCCGACGGGTTCGTGTACACCCCCTACACCTGGACGTACACCGGCACCATCGACCCGGCAAACGTCGCGAGTGACGGGCGGCTGTACCTCGAGACCTTCCATGTGAAGGCCGTCAACTTCTCCATGTGGGAGAATGGCCGTTGCCTGCCCCTGGACTACTGGACGTACCGGGAGATCACTGTGGACCCGGACGGGCCCACCGGGCCGCAGCAGCCGATGACACTCAGCTTCGAACGCCGCAACGGGCCGAGCGGACCCTACGTTCCCGGCGCTCAGGGGCGCATGGCGGTCACGCCGGACGCCGAAGCCACAGCAAATCTGCAGCAGCTGAGCAGCTGAACCGGGCCACCCGCCCCCGTCGTGCGGGTGGTGTCCTGTCGGGGTTGCCCAGGCGAGGGAGCGCGCGCTCCGTGATCGACGGGGCCGCAGCCAGCACTGGCCGGCTCGCACAGACGTAGTGGGGCCCCGCACCGGAAGGTGCGGGGCCCCAGCGTGTGGAGGGGACTGGCGTCAGCCCTTCTTCGCCCGTGCGGCCCGACGGGACTTCTTTCCGCCCTTGCCGGTTCCCTGCAGGTACTTGTCATGGGACTTGTGGTACGTGCTCTCGTACCCGTAGCCGTAGGAGTAGCCGCCGCCGCGCTGGGAGCGCGCGACGCCGTTCATGACCACGCCCAGCAGATGCGCGTCCACCGCGGCGAGATTCTCCACAGCCGCCTCCAGGTGGTCCTTGCGGGTCCGCCCCTGACGCACCACGAGCACAGTCCCGTCCACGGCCGTGGCCAGGAGGGAGCCGTCCGTGACGGGCAGCAGGGGAGGGGAGTCGACGATGACGAAGAAGTCCTCCGATGCCAGCTTCAGCAGGGCCCGCATGCGCTTCGAGCCCAGCAGCTCCGACGGGTTCGGGGGCGTCCGGCCGGCGGGAAGCAGCGTGAGGTTCGGGATGCCGGTCGCCGCGAGGGCGTCGTCCGGCTGCACCTCACCGGCCAGCACCTCGGACAGGCCCACGTCGCCCGCCACCTGGAAGAGGTCGTGCTGCCGGGGCCGCCGCAGGTCGGCGTCCACCACGAGCACCCGTTCGCCGGCCAGGGCCAGGGCGCGGGCCAGGTTCGATGCGACGGTCGACTTGCCCTCGGAGGGGTCCGCGCTCGTGAACGAGACGACGCGGGGCGGCTCGTCGACGGAGACGAACTTGAGATTGGTGCGCAGCGCCCGGATGGCCTCGCCGGCCCGGGGGTCGAGGTCCACGGCCTCCTCGCCCGTGCGGGTCAGGGACGCGTTCTCCGGGACGGCCCCGATGACGCCGGCGCCGGTGATCTCCTTCACGTCGGCGCGGCTGCGCACCTTCACGTCCAGGAGACGACGGAGCACGGCGATGGCGAGTCCCGCACCCAGTCCGGCCACCGCGCCCAAGAGGACGTTGCGCCGGGTGTCAGGGCTCACGGGGGCAGAGGGCACGCGGGCATCGGACAGCGGCACGACCTCCAGCGGGCTGTTCTTGTCCACGTCCGCCGCCACGTCCGCCGTCGCCTGCAGTGCACTGTTCGCCAGCTGCGCGGCGGTCTCGGGATCGGTCGAGGTGGCGGTCACCTTGATCATGCTGGACTCGGGGACGAGCACCGCGGAGAGCGAGCCGTCGCCGTCCTGCCCCGTGTCCTGTGCCACGCGTTCACGCACGGCCTCGCTGTTGATCAGGGCGACGTAGGCCTGAGCCCGGCTCTCGGCGGGCAGGTTGCTGGTGATGAGGCTCTGATCTGCAGCCCGGGCGGCGAGGAACCCCTGAGATTCGGATGCGTAGATCCGGGGCTGCAGTGCGGAGTAGCCCCAACCCAACAGACCCCCCACAAGGGCTGCTGCCAGGAGCAGCAGGAGGTTGGCGCGCAGGAGGCGGAAGAAGTCGACGATCGTCACGGAGCACCTCGGGGGTCATGGACGGGGATGCGCGGGCCGTTGTGGCCAGGAAACGCACAGGTCCACGGTACCAACACCCACCGTGCGCTCTGAGGCCCCGAGGACGAGGCCCGCCACCGCGCTACGCTGAGCCGAGTATTGCCCGGCGTCCACGAAAGGTTCCGCACCATGCGCCCGAGCACGCCCCGTGACCGGACGGCTGCCCGCGCCATGGGGGCCGTCGCGCCACCCGAGGCCCGGCCTGCCAGGCGTCACGCCTCACTCGGCCTCGTCCCGGACGGTCAGGCCGCGTGGACCCGCTCCCCGTGGAACCCCTTGGTCACGCCGGCCTCACCGCGGCTGTTCGAGGCCGTGCTGGCCATCGGCCTGGTGATGGATGCGTTCACCGCTCCCGGCCTGCCGATCCCGTTCGCGGAGTTCTCCGCCATCCTTCTGCTGCTCCTCGCCTCATTCCGGCAGCCCCGCCGGGACCTCTCCCACTACGGCGTGCTGGCCCTCGTCGCACTGGCCCTGGTGGCGTATCTCGTCGCGGTGACCGTGCACAACGACCTCGACCCCACGCGTCGCGCCACGAGGATCACGCTCCTGATCCTGCTGATCTACGCCATCGCCAGCGAGAGGATCGACATCAAGGGCGTCCTCTACGGGATGACGGCCGGCGCACTGATCAACGTGCCCCTCTTCTACGCGGGCCTGGCCCCGGACACCTACGGCGGCTACCTCACCGGGTTCCTGGGGGACAAGAACGTCTCCGGCCTCTTCTACGCGCTCCTGCCCGTGCTGCTCGTGGCCACCATGCAGCGCATGGGCCCCAAGCTCCTCGTGCTGGGCGCCGGCTCCGCCCTGACGTTCCTCACCGGCTCGCGGACCTCGATGGCCGGTCTGCTCTGCGCCGTCGTGTGGATCCTCGTGAGCCCCTACCTGGGGCGGGTCCTCCGTATCGCACTCGCGGTCGTCATGGGCTGGTTCGTCAGCTGGGCCGAGGAGAACCTGGCCGACCTCGGCATCTTCGGAGACCGCACCGGCACGGACTGGTTCCGGGCCGAGATCCAGCAGGCGTCCGCGGAGAAGGTGGCCGACACCTCGTTCTTCGGCCAGGGGCTCTCCACCGCCGTCGTCGATCTGGACAACGTGACCATGTTCTTCCACAACTCCTATCTGGGGCTGCTGGTGGAGGGCGGCTGGCCGTTCCTGATCGTGGTGGTGGGCGCCTACCTGTGGCTGTGCCTGCGGCCCTTCGCCCGGACGCACCGATCGCCGTCGCGGGTGGCCGTCGAGGCCGCCGCGGTCATCATCCTGGTCACCTCCCTTCAGCTCGGTGAGGTGTTCATCACGATCTTCGGCGCCATCGTGCTCGGCTGCGGCCTGCTGCTGAGCGCCCAGGAGGACGACGAATCCCACGGCGTGTCTGCGGGTGAGCGGGCTCACCGCCGCAAGCTGGACCGCATCGTGGAGCGGTCCCGGCGTGCAGGCGTCTGAGCCGGCCCGCCGGCGTCGGTGCTATCCTGTCCAGGTTGCCCAGGCGAGGGAGCGCGCGCTCCGTGATCGACGAGGCCGCCGCCGCGTGTCAGCATGCTGGCCCGCTGCGGCACTGAAGCCCCCTCCTGGCCGCATCCCGCGCCGCCCCCGGCTGCGCGGCCGAGACCCCCACAGGAGGACGCATCATGTCTGACCAGCTCAAGATCAAGGTCACCCGCCGCACCGACTTCGGCAAGGGTGCCGCCCGCCAGGCCCGCCGTGCCGGCCTGATCCCCGCCGTCGTCTACGGCCACGGCCAGGATCCCGTGCACCTGCTGCTGCCGGCCCAGGAGACCACCCTGGCCGTCCGCAACCCCAACGCCCTGCTCACCGTCGTGAACGAGGCCGGCGAGGAGCACCTGGTCCTGCCCAAGGACATCCAGCGCCACGCCATCAAGGACACCGTGGAGCACCTGGACCTCATCGAGGTCCGCCGCGGCGAGAAGGTCATCGTCGAGGTCACCGTGCATGTCGAGGGCGAGGTCGCCCCCGGCAACGACTACGTGCTGGACTACGTCACCGTGCCGGTCGAGGCCGACGCCACCGACCTGCCCGAGGCCGTCACCATCTCCGTCGAGGGCCGCGAGGCCGGCGACCACGTGTACGCCCCGGACGTGCAGGTCCCCGCCGGCACCACCCTGCAGCTCGAGGACGACATCGTCATCGCCACCGTCTCGGAGGTCGTCGAGCAGGACCTCGGCGACGAGTCCGTGCAGGAGGAGCAGGCCGCCGAGTCCGCCGAGGGCGAGTCCGAGGGCTCCGAGGACTGATCACGCCATGACGACGGGGACCACGCTCATCGTCGGGCTCGGCAATCCCGGGCCCGAGTACGAGCGCACCCGTCACAACGTCGGCCAGATGGTGGCGGATGAGCTCGCCTCCCGCATGGGGGTCGGGTTCACCCGCCACCGGGCCGGCGCCGTGGTGGCCACGGGTCGCCTCGGCATCGGGGGACCGCGCGTCGTGCTCGCGAAGTCCACCGGCTACATGAACGTCTCCGGACGCCCCGTCTCCGCGCTGGCGTCCTTCTACGGGATCGGCCCCGAGGACCTCGTGGTGGTCCATGACGAGCTGGACATCCCGTTCGACACCCTGCGCCTCAAGCGCGGCGGGGGAGAGGGCGGCCACAACGGCCTGAAGTCCATCACCGCCTCGCTCGGCACCAAGGACTACGCCCGCGTGCGCGTCGGCATCGGCCGACCCCCGGGCCGCATGGACGTGGCCGACTTCGTGCTGCGCCCCTTCACCAAGCCCGAGCAGGACGTCCTGCCCCTGCACGTGGACCGCGCGGCGGACGCCGTCGAGAAGCTCGTCACGGACGGGCTCGCGCCCGCCCAGCAGGCGTTCCACTGAGCCTCCCGCCCCGGGCGGACGTCCTCGACGGGGGTGCAGCCCCACGCTCAGGGGGTCGGGGTCACGGCGCGGGCCAGAGCGTCCGCGATGGTCTCCAGGGCGGGATCCATGATCTGGATCATCTCCGCGTACCCCTCCACCGGCCCGCGGAACGGGTCCACGACGTCGAGGGGCTGGGCGGTCGACCGCGCGAGGGCCCGGTGGCGGGCCGCCTCCGCCGCGAACGCA